>JAHEBB010000022.1 GCA_024642575.1 Trueperaceae bacterium
CGAGCGAGGTTTTGGCAAATGCTGACATCGTTATTGAGGTTATGGGCGGCACAGGACTTGCAGGCGATTTAAGCCTTCAAGCACTTAAAGAGGGCAAGCCTGTTATTAGTGCCAATAAAGCTGTTTTAGCTGAGCGCTGGCAAGCGTTTAAGCCTTTTGCCGAACAAGGGCTTTTACACTTTGAAAGCTCAGTTATGGCAGGCACGCCAGCCGTTGGCCCGTTAAGTAGCGTTCTAAGAGGCTCGAGCCCCTTAGAACTTCATGCCATTTTAAATGGTACCTGCAACTATATTTTGACCGAGTTAGAAAAAGGGGTTGCTTACAAAGATGCTCTTGCCGAAGCCCAGCGTCTTGGCTACGCTGAAGCCGACCCGACCTTAGATGTGGGTGGTTTTGATACTGCCCATAAACTCACCGTGTTAGCAAGACTTGTTTTTGACCCAGACCTTAAATGGGAAACGGTAAAAGCCAATACCAGAGGCATAGATAAACTCAGCCCCGCTCAGATGAACGAAGCTAAAGAGCGTGGCGGAAAGATTCGCTTGCTTGCCTCGGTTTACCCTGAGAACGGTCAGTGGCAAGCCAAAGTTCGCCCCGTCTTTTTGCCCTTTAGTCACGCTATGGCTCAAGCTGCAAGTAACAAAAATGCCCTCTATTTTAAAGGGGACGCCATTGGTGAAGTCTTTATTACTGGGGCAGGGGCAGGGGGCATGGCAACGGCTAGCGGGGTAGTGGCTGACCTTTTAACCCTGTTAGCAGGTCGCCCTGGCCCTTTACTCCTTAAAAAGGCAGCGCCTGTACCAGGTATTAGTGTGGAAGCTCTAGAGGAAATTTGAGTTTCATTTCAGCTGTAGTCAAAAAAGGTAATTTGAATAGCATTTTCAAGAATTCTTAAACTAGGCTTATCTCAAACCAGATGATACTTGCTATTAGCATTCACATTTATCACTTAGAGCGGTTTAATATCTAAAAGGCATGGCTCTTCTTGATGGCAAGTACGAAATTACCAATCAGAAACATCTTGCTGATAAGGAGAGTCAGTTTGACGCTATTGCCCCTGACGGTCAAACTTTGCGGATTGTACTTTTTGATCTGAGCTCGAGCGAAGAAGAGTATCAGTTTGAGCATTACCGCAAAGTCTTAAGAAGTCTTAAAAAGCAGGATTTGGCGGCGCTTCACGAAATTGTTTCAAGGCCAGGACTACACTATGTGGCTTGGTACACTAACAAACAGGGTAAAGATGTACAGCCTACTGAGGCTATAACAACTCTTTTAAAAGAGCAGGACTTTGCTTATCATGAGCTGCGTTGCTTTAAGAATGCTCAGGGTCAAGTGCAGGTTTATGACTTAGATTTTGAAGCAAGTCAAGAACCTAAGCTCGAGCCCAAACCTAGTCTCGAGCCTGAATCAGCTAAGCCTAATTCGAGACATTTCCCTCCCTGGCTCATATCCTGGGGATTTGCCCTTAGTTTTAGCCTTATTGCTGCCATCTTTTTCTCAGCCCAATTTTTAAGAGCTATGAATAATGAAACGGTGCAGGTTCCAGAGCTCTTAGGTAAAACTATTAACGAAGCCCTAAGCCTCTTAGACACACTTCATTTAAATGTCAACTCAGTACCTGTATCGTCTAGCGAAAATCCAGGTATCATCCTTGATGTCTCACCTAAGGCAGGCACTTACCTGAGACCCTACTATGCAGCTGTTGAGCTTAGCTACGCGCTACCTGCTGAGCAATTTGCTCTCAGAACCGTGCCTCAACTCAGAGGTCAAGTTTTCTCAAGCGAAACGCAAACTATCCTTGAAAAAGCTGGCTTACGCCTTGGCAATGTAGCTTATATGCACTCGAATCACCCCAGAGGAGACATCATTGCGCAATCTGCTGAAGCCCAAACGCAACTTGAAGAAAAAACCAAGCTTGACCTGCTGGTAAGTCAAGGGCCTGAGACCCCCTTAACGCTGCTTCCTGATCTTACAGGTTTGCCTTTAGAGGATGCGCTGAGTATTGTAGAGCTTGCGGGTTTAAGTACGCCAGATATTTTAAGTCAAGTATCAAGTCGCTTTGCGGCTGGCACAGTTATCGCCCAGAGCATTCCACCTTATGTTGAAATTCCTTTAGGGAAATTTGAAAATACCCTGAGACTAACCGTTGCTGCTGGTTCAGCGGCTGTTACCAATAGTCTTCCGTCTTTGGTTGGCTACAGTCTGGCAGAAGCTCAAAGGATTGCGGCAGGTTATACCTTGACGATAAGAGAAATCGATAGCGCCAATTTACCTCCTGGGGTTGTCAGTCAAACACCTGCACCTAATAGCGAAGCAAGCTCACCTAACCTTACGGTTTTGGTCAATATCTATTCGCCACCCAAGGCTATTCCAGTACCTCAAGTCTCGAGCCAGATCAAGCCTCCTGAGTTACGGCTTGTGTCTTATAAGTTTTTTATCGAGCAAGGCATTCCCCCCAGCCAAGCCGAGGTCTATGTACAGACCTTAGATGGCACTGAAACTCTGATTGCAGGTAAACGCGTCCAAGGTGGCGATACCCTAGAGGGCAGCTGGTCAACAACTAGTCTTGGAACCATTACTTTTAAGCTAAAGCTCAATAAAAATGACTATGGCATTTTAAAAGTACCTTAAGCGCCTTCCTTGTGTTCGCTTTATCACTTTTTCGCGCTACTGTTTTCTCCCTTACGGTTATCGCAGCCACCTAGGGTATAGTAGCGCTTGGCTCAAAATTTTCCTCAATGATTCAAAGGATTTAATTCAGTCGGAGTATGAGAAAAATCAACCACATAGGAATTGTCGGTCTTGGCGGTCATTCAGTCAGCTAATAACTTGTTTATCTAGGTATGTGTTTTTTCTCATGCCAAATTGATCTTCTCTGTTTTTAAGTCACCTGTCTTTTAGTCACTTGTCTTTAAGGCAACTGTCTTTAAGTCCTCTCCAAAATGCGGGTAAACCACCCTCTCATTGCACACATCTCACTCTAGGAGGCCACGTGCAAGCAACGATTCGAGACCTATATCAGTATCTTAAACGCTATTCGGCAGCCTATCTTATTGGCACTGCCTTCCTTATTCTTACTGCCTATCTAAATACGCTTGTACCTGTCATTATCGGTAATGCCATTGACGCCTTTAAAACCAGCAGTATGAACATGAGTACCATCTGGCGTTATATTTTAGGTATTTTGGCTGCGGGTACAGGGGCAGCGCTGAGCATGGTGATTGTTAGACGACAGGTCTTAAATGCCAGCTGGGAAATTCAGTTTGATATTCGTCGCACTATTTTTGAACACTTTACCAGGCTTGATGCTGACTTCTACGATAATCACCGCGTAGGTGACCTGATCGCGCGTCTCACCGCCGATCTCAATGCCGTACGGATGTTTATCGGGGTAGGTATCTATCAGGGCATCAATGTTTCTCTGATGCTCCTCTTTACGCTTTACCGCATGTTTCAACTTAACCTTAGCCTAACTTTACTAACTTTACTGGTTGTACCGCTTATCACGTTAAGTTTCTTTTTACTCTTGCGCATTGTGCATAAGCGTTATCAAAAAGTCCAGGAGCAATTTAGTGATGTTTCGGCGATGGCGCAAGAAAACTTTAGTGGTATCAGAGTGGTTAAAGGCTTTGGCATCGAAGACCGTGAGCTAGGCATTTTTGGCAAACTCAATGATGAGTTTATTCGCCGCAATTTGTCCTTAACCAAGGTTGATGGCCCTCTTTTTCCGCTTATGGAACTTCTTTTTGGTCTTACCATGTCGCTACTGGTTTTGATCGGTGGGCGCATTGTTTTAGGTGTAGGCAGCAACCTTAGTATTGGGGAGTTTTCTGCCTTTATCTTTCTGTTTGAGGGCATTCAGTGGCCCATGATTGGACTGGGTTGGATTGCGAGCCTAGTACAGCGTGGTCACACATCCTGGGAACGTTTAGACAGTATCTTAAAAACCCAACCCAATATCAAAGACAACGAAGCAACCAATTACAGCTTAAAAACGCTCAAAGGCGAAATTGAATTTAAAGATGTTAGTTTGAAATTTGCAGATTTTACTGCTCTTGATAGGGTAAGTTTCCATATTCCTCAAGGTCGAACCATAGGGATAACGGGTCGTACGGGGAGTGGCAAAACCATGATCGTTAATTTAATTGCTCGCGTGCTCGAGCCTACAAGCGGTCAAATCCTCATTGATGGCATCGACATTAAGCATTACCCTGTTGAAGTCCTAAGGCGTTTTATTGGCATTGTGCCGCAAGAACCTTATCTTTTTTCTGATAACATCGCTGACAATATTGCCTATGGCTTGCCTGAAGACAGCTCAGAAGCCCGCTTTAATCGCGTGCGTGAAGTTGCCAGACTCGTCCAACTGGACGAAGATGTTATGGATTTTCCCGAGCAGTATCAAACCCAGCTTGGTGAACGGGGCGTTACTCTCTCAGGGGGTCAGCGGCAGCGCACAGCAATGGCCAGAGCTATCATCAGGAACCCAAACATTCTTATCTTAGATGATTCTTTAAGTGCTGTAGATACGCAAACCGAAGCTCGTATCTTACAGGGCTTAAAAGACGTGGCTAAAGGTCGCACCACCCTGATTGTGGCACATAGGGTAAGTGCTTTCCAAAATGCCAGCCAGATTATTGTTATGGACGAGGGAAAAATTATTGAGCAGGGAAGCCACCACGAGCTTATTGCACTCAATGGTAGCTACGCCGATATTGATAGACGACAGCAGCTTGAAAGTGATCTTGAAGAAACGGAAGTCAACTGATGGCAGACGCTGACCACCGAAACACTAATTCTTTAAACACTAACCCTCTAAACGCTATAAACAAAAGAGGTCTGACCGATATGACAGACCCCGACTACTCTGTTGACGCTGCCAAAGCACGTTACCGTGATAACCGCAAAGAAAATTTAAAGCGCATGCGCAAACAGGGTAGTTTTGACGAAGATGGAGAAGCCTTTCAGAAGGCCTTTGACTGGCAAATTACGCGTAGACTCCTAGCTTACTTATTCCCTTATAAAACGCAGCTCATTTTTGCTCTTATCTTACTGATTGCTTATAGCGTTGTAGTGCCCATCTTTCCCAATCTGATCAGGCAGGCCGTCGATAATCACTTACTGGTGGGCTTTGATGCGAGTGGCAATTATATCTTGAGCGAGACCGAAAGAATGGCTCATATCAATGGTCTTTTTACCATTGTCATAAGCTATGTTCTTTTAAGGCTTTTAAACTTTGGACTCCGCTACGGTTATACCTATCTGATTGCCTGGCTTGGTCAGCATATTGTCTATGACATTCGTAAAGAAATGTTTGCCAAAATTCAGCGCTTGCATTTAGGCTTTTTTGACCGAACCCCTGTAGGTCGGCTGATTACCCGCATTACCGGGGATGTTGACGCCATTCAACAAATGATGCAAGACGGTATCGTTGGGCTTATTGCCGATTTAGGTCTGGTTATCGGTCTTACCGTTTACATGTTTATTATCAACTGGCAGCTTGCCATTGTTACCTTGCTGATTATGCCTGTCCTTTTCTGGACACTGAATTACCTAAGAGACTTAATTCGTGACGCTTATCGGGCGGTAAGACTTCGCACCAGTATTTCTACGGCTTATCTGGCAGAAAACTTAAGCGGTATGAAGACCATTCAACTGTTTAACCGCGAAGACCGCAATCAGCGAAACTTCGATCGGCGCAATCTGGATTTGCTCGAGGCAAACTTTGAGCAGCTTCGCTGGTTTAGCCTGTTTTGGCCTGCGGTGCAAATCAGCAGCGCGATTGCCACGGGGCTTATTCTTTACTTCAGTGCTTATCAAATTGTCGGCCCTGGCATTAGTGATACCGTCACCATTGGTACGCTGATTGCCTTTATCCAGTACAGTGGTATGTTTTTTAGACCTTTGCAGGACTTAAGCGATAAATACAACATTTTACAAGCAGCTATGGCTTCAGGTGAACGCATTTTTGGTTTGCTTGATACTCCTGAGCAAATTGTTAATCGCCCTGACCCTGAGAGCTTTGCCAGCAAATTTAGAGGTGAGGTTGACTTTGAGAATGTTTCCTTTGCTTATCAAAATGAAGACTGGGTTTTACGTGATCTAAACTTTACTATCCAACCAGGCGAAAGTGTCGCTTTTGTGGGTCATACAGGCGCAGGCAAAACGACCATCATCAGCTTAGTCAGTCGTTTTTATGATGTTCAAAAAGGCAGCATCAAGATTGATGGTAAAGATGTGCGCGACTATGATCAGGTTGATTTGCGTCGTCACGTGGGCATTGTACTGCAAGATCCGTTTTTGTTTAGTGGGACCATTAAAAGCAATATCACCCTCAATGATGACAGCATACCCATGGAGCAGGTCATTGAGGCTGCCAAATTTGTCAATGCCCATCAGTTTGTAGAAAAGCTACCTCAGGGCTATGACACGCCTGTTCGCGAACGCGGTGCAGGTTTCTCTACGGGGCAAAAACAGCTTTTAGCCTTTGCCAGGGCCTTGGTACAAAACCCGGACATTTTGCTAGTCCTCGATGAGGCAACTGCAAATGTAGACACTGAAACAGAAGAACTTATTCAGGATGCCCTAAAGAAACTCATGCAGGGCCGTACCTCAATAATCATTGCTCACAGACTCAGCACCATTCAAGACGTAGACCGAATTATGGTTTTGAGAAAAGGCAAGCTGATAGAGCAAGGGAATCATTTTGAACTTTTAGAGCAAGATGGTTATTACCGCAAACTTTATGAGTTACAGTATCAAGAAAGATCTTAAGCCTTTCAAACTCGCTTTGAAGGTCAAATTGAAACAAGGGTAGCTAATACAATAATAAAGGTGGCTTATGGGAGAAAAAGTAGCAATCATTACCGCAGCTGGAAGCGGCATGGGCGCAGGAGCAGCTCGTAAGTTAGCCGAGGATGGCTTTAAGGTAGCCATTTTATCGTCTTCTGGTAAAGGCGAAGCGCTTGCTAAAGAATTGGGAGGAATTGGGGTAACAGGCTCCAATCAGTCCAACGATGACCTTAAAACACTGGTAAATAAAGTTATGGAGAGCTGGGGTCGGGTTGATGTGCTGGTTAATAGCGCAGGTCATGGGCCTAGAGCACCTTTACTCGAGCTTAGTGATGAAGACTGGCACCGAGGTATGGACGTCTATTTTCTTAATGTCATTCGTCCAACACGCCTAGTTACGCCTCTTATGCAAAAGCAAGGTAACGGTTCGATTATAAATATTTCAACCTTTGCCACTTTTGAGCCTGACCCTGTTTTCCCTACATCGGGTGTTTTTAGAGCAGGTTTAGCCGCTTACACCAAACTCTTTGCTGATAGATACGCTGCTGAAAACATCAGAATGAATAATGTTTTGCCTGGTTTTATTGATAGCTTGCCCGAAAAAGCAGAATTTAAAGAACGCATACCGATGGGTCGTTACGGAAAAACCGATGAAATATCTGCGGTAATTGCCTTTTTAGCCTCTGAAGGGGCTGGCTACATTACAGGGCAGAATATTCGTGTGGATGGGGGTATTACGCGTTCGGTATAGGGGCGTTTATGTAACAGCCTTCACCTTATTATGCTAGGGCAGTTACTAGGATTAGAGAGCTAAAACCCCAAAGGATTACCTAAAGCTTTAGCTCGAGCCAGACTCGCTTCTTTGAAAAAAACTAAGTATCAGCAGCGCTATTGCCCCAAACGTTATCGCCATATCAGCAACATTAAAAATGCCCGTCCTAATAGGGCCAATCCCAACATTTAAAAAATCTACGACCTGACCGCCCTTAAAAAGACGGTCAATCACATTTCCCATGCCACCAGCTATTACAAACGCGAGCGCAATCCTCATAAAGGGCTGCAATTTGTTTGTTTTTATCAAGGCAAAAAAGGCAATCAGCAGAAAAATACTTGCACCTACCCCAAAAACCCAAAATCTTAAGGCTTCTGGAAAAGTGCTACCAAAATTTAAAAAAGCTCCAGGGTTTTCTGCATACTGCAAGCGAACTAGACCATTCAGATAGCTAAGTACATGAGATTGTTGGGCTAGGGTCTTTACCGCAATAGATTTTGTAAGTTGGTCACACCCAACACAGAAAAAAATAATAAGTCCTAAGAGGAACAGTCTTTTGGTCAAAGCCATACTTTAGTTTACTTGAGAAATGCTAGGCTCGAGGGAAAAATAGGTATTTGGTTCTTCATAGTCGAAAATGCTTTTATCTACTGGCTTAAGCTTTTTGAGTAACTGACATAGAATAGGCTTATGAACCCTTTTAAATGGTGGCAAACCGCTGTTTTTTATCAAATCTACCCACGTAGCTTTGCTGATGGCAATGGTGACGGCATTGGTGACTTTCCTGGCATGATTAGCAAACTTGATTATTTGCAAGAGCTAGGTATAGATGCCATCTGGCTATCCCCTCATTTCCCCTCCCCTTTTCTCGACTGTGGTTATGACATTTCTGATTACACGGCGGTTGCACCTGAGTATGGCACGCTCGAGCATTTCAAGGCATTCTTAGAAGGCGCTCACACTCGAGGCATCAAAGTTGTACTTGATCTGGTTTTAAACCATAGCTCTGATAAGCATGATTGGTTTAAAGCATCGCGCTCGAGCCTCACAAACTGTAAGCGTGATTGGTATATCTGGCAAGATGGTCGTAAGGGTGGCCCACCTAATAACTGGGCGTCTATTTTTGGCGGCTCTGCCTGGGAATATGACCAAACAACAGGTCAATACTATTATCATGCTTTTTTAAAAGAACAACCCGATCTTAACTGGCGTAACCCCGAAGTGAAAGCTGCCATGTGGGATGCAGTGCGGTTCTGGCTCGAGCTGGGAGTGGACGGCTTTCGTTTAGACGCCCTAGCTACCATTTATGAGCACCCTGACCTACCTGACCACACTGCTAATCTGAAAACCGAAGAAATCTTAGATGCAAACGCCTTTCATAAAGATGAGTACTTAAGGCTTTTAGCCTTTCAAATTAGACAGCCTGGACTCCATGAGCTTATGAAGGAATTACGTCAGCTTATAGACGAGTACCCAGGTGACCGCGTGCTTATAGGCGAAGATGAAGACGTAGCCTATCATGGTACCGATAATGACGAACTCCATTTGCTTTTTAACTTCCCGCTTATGCAAGTTCAAAAACTTACGCCCGAGCATATTCGTAATAACCAAGCCTTGCGCCTATCGACCTTGCCCTCTGACGCTTGGCCTTGTAACACCTTGGGCCACCATGACGGCTCACGTCTCTGGAGCCATTTTGGTGACGGCGTAAATGACGCTGCCCTCGCAAGACTACATATGGCCTTATTACTAACCCTTAAAGGCAGCCCTTTTATCTATAACGGGGATGAAATCGGCATGACTGACCTAAAACTTAGTCGCTTAAGTGAGGTAAGGGATTCCGCAGCGCTTAATCAGTACCGCTTGCTTACAGAAAAACTACGAGTTTCAGCAGATGAAGCACTAAAGCGAATCCTGGCAGCAACCCGTGACTGTTGCCGTAGCCCAATTCAGTGGCGCAATGCAGCCAATGCTGGCTTTAGCCCAGCTGAAGTATCCCCCTGGTTACCTGTAAATGTCAACTACGCTATGGGCGTAAATGTCGCAGAACAAGACCTTAACCCAGATTCACACCTGAGCTTTTGCAGGCATCTACTTAAACTAAGAAAAGAAAACCCTGCACTTATAACAGGTAATTACCAAGCCCTTGAGGAAGATAGCACAGCTTATCTTGCTTTTTTAAGGCATGAGCAAAACGGTGGGCAAACTTGTCTTATCGCCTTAAACTTTTCAGCGACCCAGCAAACACTCCAGCTTGATCTAGCAGACCAATCCTGTGAAGTCATCTTTTCAAGTTGCGGGCGTGAAGGTCAGAAGCTTCTGCTTGGTAGGCTCGAGCTCTCCCCTTTCGAGGTTTTAATCGCTGACCTTCACTAAAGTCTTTCTAAAACTTATTGAAGATGTTTACTGCCGTTTTTGCAACGTATTTATTAGGTATAGATTTACTATAAAATTCACCTGTTTTTCTTCTGAGGATTTATGCGCCTGCAATACGTGGCATACGGGTAGGTTCGGTTTTTAGACTGGCTTGTATGAATTTGTGAAGTAGCTCGAGCTTAATTCCTGCTGCCTCTGGTTCATCCCAAAGATTATTTAGCTCATTTGGGTCTTCTTGCAGGTCAAAGAGCTCACCAAAATCGGCCTCTCGGTAAACCGTGATTTTGTAGCGCTCATTAACAAAGGTTCTTAAATGCGGCATAACAGGATTATGGCGATTTTCGCAAATGACATAGTTTCTGGCCTCTGCCGCATCCCCTTGCCAAACAGCTAGCTGGTTTACACCCTGCATTTCTCCAGGCACGCCTTGCCCGCTGGCACTTAAGAAAGTTGGCGCTAAATCCACCAAACTTTGCAGCGCGTCACTTGTTTGATTAGCAGGAACTTTGCTAGGCCAGCGCACAATAAAAGGCAGTTTAAGCATATCCTCATAGTGAAAAGGCCCTTTGGCAATCAGCCCGTGCTGCCCGATAAAATGACCGTGATCGGTACTAAATACCACCAGCGTATTTTCAGCAATACCCAGTTCATCTAGCTTATCTAAGATGCGACCTATTTGCTGATCCATAAAGCTAATCATGCCGTAGTACACTGCCATGTCTTTTTTAAGCTCATCTTCAGGGTAAAGATGCGAAGAGCAACCATGTGCCTGAAAAGGCTTATGCCAATCGCCAAAATCCACCTGTTCTTTTTGCGTTTCCTGAAAGTGCCAGGCATTTTTTTCATGCTCACCGTTAGCGACTTTGCCAATCGGCATATCTTCGGGCATATACATTGAAGCCCAGGGTTCGGGCACGGTGTAGGGCGGGTGCGGGTCGTGAAAACTTGACCAGAGAAAAAAAGGCTCATCTTCTTTGACAGCTTCTTCAATAAAAGCCAGGCTGCGCTCCCCTGTCCAGGTTGTATAGTGCAACGCTTCTGGGAGTTCCCAAGCGCGGTCTTCTCTGACCCAGTAACCGATTTTTTCATTGATTTTAGGCGCTTTACTAGACGCCTCCCCTGGCACAGGTTGAAAATAATCGCGCCAATCAGTTAAGCCTTTTTCTTCTAACCAGATGGCATAATGCTGACCCGCGTGGCTTTCATCGGCGTGGTTGCGCGCCAATTCTAGGTGGTCAAAGCCGTACCAGGGGCCTTGAAACTCACGCCAGAAATCTAAGTCACGCAAGGTTGGCTGACATTCAATCGATTCGGAGCCTTCCTGACTCGCCAGCGGTTGAAAATGCGCTTTGCCAATCAGACCCGTTTTATAGCCGCCTGCTTTGAGATGCTCACCAATAGTTGGCACATCTTCAGGGAGTTTGACGCCAATCGTCCAGGCACCGTGCTGCGAAGGGTACATACCCGTAAGAATGCTCGAGCGTGACGGCGTGCAAACAGGGTTCGGGCAATAAGCTCGGTTAAAGCGCGTGCCTTCATGACAAAGCCGATCAAGCGCAGGGGTTTTGATTTTAGGATTGCTGACCCCTAAGGTGTCAAAGTGCTGCTGGTCAGAGGTAATAAGAAGAATATTGGGTTTCCTGGTCATGCATTCATCCTTGAATACCTGCTAATACTCTTTCCGTTTAATTCCTTAAGAATTAAATGCGATCTTTGATCGTTGAAAACAATACCAAACCCGATGGGAGCGGCATAAATCTCGGTAGAGTTTATTAAGCGTATTATCGGGTTTGGTATAATTAGGCGTGAAACACTGCGGGCAAATGGTCTTCGTTAAGGGCAAAAAGCTCATCTACCATATCTTTAATTTCAGCCAGAGACAAAACTGCTGCCGATAAAGGCGAGTAAGCTACTGACTGATAAATAAGCTTACGGTTCCCTGTCAGAATAGCTTCAACTGCCATTTCTTCAATTTGTGAGTAAAGATTGGTCAAGGGTTCAACCGACTTTGGCAAAGCGCCGACAGCTACAGGCTCGAGCCCTTTTTTCGAGACCCAGACTGGCACTTCGACACAGGCATCATAGGGCAAGTTACTGATTAGGTTTTTGTTAGGTACATTGCCATTAAACTGAAACGCTTCGCCGCCCGACATAGCGTTCATAATATAGGCTGCATATTCATGACTGGGTTCTAAATCGACCTCTTCTTCAAACCATTGCAAAATGTCATTACGCCAATCGGTTGCTCGCCGTTGGTATTCTTTTAAGATATAAGCGTGATGCCCAGGGTTCCAGTTGGTGCCGTGCGTACAGTATTTTTCAATCAGATCAGGGCGTTTGCGAAACCACCAGTTGTACTCTGAGTTATGTCCGCTTGACTCGGTCACATAATGGTCAAGCGCCAGATACATTTCATTGCGTACTTGCTCGGCGTTGTAGACATCTTTATTTTCCGTAATAGCCTTATGAATCAAAGGGTAGGCGTCTTCACCTTTCCAGCGGTAATCAAGATACCAAGCGGTATGGTTAATACCAGCACAGGTATAGGTAATTTCTTCCATCGGTGCGCCAATCCAGCCCGCTAACATCTCAGCCGTTCCTTGCACGCTGTGGCATAAACCTGTTGCTTGAATGCTGGTTTCCTTGCTAATCGCGCGGCAGAGCATGGCCATCGGATTGGTGTAGTTCAGCATAAGCGCATTAGGGCAGTAGCGCTCCATATCTTTGGCAATGTCAACCAGCACAGGTACGGTTCTTAAGGCTCTAAAAATGCCAGCTACCCCTCGGGTATCTCCTACATTAATATCAACCCCGTATTTTTTAGGGATTTCTATATCATGCCGCCAGACCTCGGTTGAACCCACCAAAATCGTTACCACCACAAAGTCAGCACCCTCGAGCACCTGCGCTCTATCCGTGGTTGCTGTTACCTTGGCAGGGTAGCCGCCTGCTTCAACAATGCGCTCACAGGCCCGTTTGGCAAACTCGAGCCTTTCTGAGTCAAGATCCATAAGCGCGATTTCGGCATCTTTGAGTTTAGGGAAACTCAGTAGGTCACGCACCAACTTGCGTGTAAAACCAAAACTACCTGCACCAATAAAACTGATTTTCGTCATTTAGATCACTCCTGAAAGATGGTTTAGGTTTCGCTAAAGCTCGAGCCCCAAGCTGATACCTACCAAAGCTTAAAAAGTTAAAAAACACCAAATTGCGCCCTGTGCAATTGGCTATAAAGCCCACCTGCTGCAATTAAATCTTCATGTTTGCCCTGTTCACTTATGCCCTCTTCGGTTACGACCACAATCCGATTGGCATTTTTTATGGTAGCTAACCTATGGGCAATCACCAAAGTCGTGCGCCCTTTAGAAAGCTCGGTTAGCGCTTCTTGGATTGCAACTTCTGTAGCTGTATCAAGCGCTGAGGTAGCTTCATCTAAAATAAGAATAGGTGGATTTTTTAGAAACATTCTTGCAATCGCCAGTCGCTGTTTTTGCCCACCTGAAAGCTTAACACCTCGCTCACCAATAACCGTTTCCATGCCTTCAGGCTGCGCCCGAATAAACTCAGCCAATTGTGCCCGTTCGGCGGCATCCCAGAGTTCTTCTTCGCTGGCATTTAGTTTGCCATAGGCAATATTTTCAGAAATGGTGCCTGAAAACAAAAAAACATCCTGCTGGACAATGCCAATTTGCTGCCTCAAAGATTCCTGGGTCATCTTCCGAATATCGATGCCATCTAAGGTAATAGAACCAGAATTAACATCATAAAAACGGGGAATAAGGCTGCAAAGCGTGGTTTTACCTGCACCGGATGGCCCAACAAAGGCAACCGTTTCACCCTTTTGAATGCTTAAATGGATGCCCTCTAAAATAGGTTTTTGCTGGTCATAAGCAAAACTGACCTTTTCAAAACGGATATTGCCCTCTAAATGCTCAACCTTTAGGGCGTCAGGGGCATCTTGAATATCAGGCTCAGTTTCAAGAATTTCCAGATAACGCCTAAACCCTGCAATCCCTTTTGGGTAACTTTCAATAACCGCATTAATCTTTTCAATCGGGCGGAAAAAGACATTGGTGAGCAGTAAAAAGGCAATAAATTCGCCGTAGCTGAGACTGCCACGAATCACAAACCAGGTTCCAGCAACCATGACAAACATGGTGACAAAGCGCATCAGCATATAGCTTAGAGAAAGGCTACTTGCCATGATTTTGTAGGCAAGTAATTTGGTAGCGCGATACTGCTGGTTATCTTTAGCAAAAAGGGTTTTTTCATGGGCTTCATTGGCAAAGGCTTTCACCACTCTTATACCGCCAATACTGTCTTCAATGCGAGCATTAAACTGAGCAACATCACGGAAAAGCTGCCGATAGGTAGTGGTCATTTTGCCACTAAAATACATGGCAACCCAAATAATGACAGGCACCACCACAAAGGTCAGCAGGGCCAATTCCCAATTAATGCTAAGCATAAGTGCAAATGCCCCAATTAAGGTCATGATGGCAATAAAAACATCTTCAGGGCCGTGATGAGCCAGTTCGCCAATATCTTGCAAATCTGTGGTTATGCGTGAGATAAGGTGGCCAGTTTTGCTGTTATCAAAAAAGCGGTATGACAATTTTTGTAAGTGATTAAAAAGTTTTCGGCGCATATCGGTTTCGATATTGATGCCGAGCATATGCCCCCAGTAAGTGACAACATATTGCAAAGCGGTATTTAATGCGTAAATCGCCAAAAGCCCAAGGGTTACCAGAATAATAAGTGACCAGTTTTCGCCTGGTAAAAGTTGATCGATAAAATAGTTGACTGCCAAAGGAAAGCCTAGCTCGAGCATGCCAACAATCACGGCACACCCAAAATCAAGATAAAAAAGCCCCATATAGGGGCGGTAGTAGCTAAAAAAGCGTTGAAGCATAGACTTACGTTAAACGCTTATGGGAAAATCAGCGTCAGCCACAGGACAGTTGCGATAAGCGGCATTGCCTAGCAAAAGCTAAACCTCGGCTGAAGGGAAACTATGGTTCTTTATATCAGTATAGATGGCGTAAGACCAGACGCGATAGAACAGGCACATACACCAACGTTTGACGCGCTGATGAATGAGGGAAGCTATTCTTTAGCAGCGCGTTCGGTCATGCCTTCCATTACTTTGCCTTGCCATATGAGTATTTTTCATAGCGTTCCCCCTGAAAGGCACAATGTCTTGACAAATGTTTTTACGCCGATGGTCAGACCCGTCCCCGGGCTTATTGAGGTTTTGGCGCAAGCAGACAAACGCGCTGCCAGCTTTTTTTCCTGGGAACCCTTACGCGATCTTAGCCGACCCTCGAGCCTGAGTCTTAGTCATTTTTCTGCTTACGAAAATGATCCTGACTACTCAGACCTGCGCGTGGTCAATAAAGCACTCACTCACTTAGAAGCAAATGAGTTTGATTTTACCTTTTTGTATTTGGGCACTGCTGACGAAGTTGGGCATTTATCTGGCTGGATGAGCCAAGCTTATTTAAAGCAGGTCGAGCATATTGATAGCTTAATTGGAAAGGTTATGGAGACGCTTCCTGCTGGGGCTCGAGTCCTTATTCATAGTGATCATGGCGGGCATGAGCGTATGCACGGCACAGCTAAAGACGAAGACATGCTGATTCCCTGGATTTTATGGGGCGAAGGTGTTAAGCAAAATCAAGAACTTAAGCAAGATATTAACTTGCTTGACAGCGCACCCACCCTTTGCCATTTGTTAGGTATTCCAGCTGCCAAACTCTGGGAAGGCCGCGTTATTCAAGAGGCGTTAAGCTAGCTATTCAGCCAATCTTTGCATACGCTTGACAGTTGAACTCAAATCTGAAGCCCCATCACGATAAACATTGTAGGCTATATGTGAAAGACCAATATGCAGGTAAGAAGCGAGTAGTCTTGCTTCCAGATTCTTAGGGGCATAGCCATTTTCAAACCAGAGACGTCTTAACACCTCCTTAAGGGGAGCAAGATTCATTTCAGGATACCAGGGTGACCAAAACTCGAGCCAAGCAAGATCATAAAGATGATCGCCGTATAAAGAACAGCCCCAGTCAAACACCCCTGAAAGCTGCTGGTCTTTGACCAAAACATTACGGTTAATTAGATCAGAATGCAGCAAACTGCGCGGCGCACTGTCATCTGCAACTTGCTTTAAAAGCTCGTAGCCCCAGTCAAAAATAGCTTCTTCAGGATAGTTTGCTAATTTTGCCTTCCAGCCATAAGTACGCTGACTGGGGCTATCCGTAGCAACTGCCAATAAATAATCTGACCAGCATTCAAATTCTCCTTGTTCTTGTATTCCCCAGCCACCGTAGCCAGCTTTTGTAGCTATCTCTGCTGTGCGCATCGCTTCTAAAGCAGCCGCTAAGGAAGCTGTGGTGGCAAGCCAATCTTTACTACCAAGACTTTCAAGGGGTACGCCGTAGGCTCGAGTTGAAATTGCATAATAGCCACCCTCAATTTGTCCAATCTCTAACACCTGTGG
This sequence comes from Trueperaceae bacterium, assembly GCA_024642575.1. Taxonomy (GTDB): domain Bacteria; phylum Deinococcota; class Deinococci; order Deinococcales; family Trueperaceae; genus JAHEBB01. The sequence continues at coordinate 16,437 of JAHEBB010000022.1, forward strand.
AATGGGCAAAGCTTCTTGAACGTATTGAAAGGCTAGTTCGTCTTTATAAAAATCATCAACATAGTGCCCAAAGCGAATGACCAAGTGCTTATCTCCCTGAAGAAAACCAAAACACTTTGACCAGGCACCTTGACCCACGAGCTCGAGCTCTGAACTGGCTATGCCCAAATGATCTGCTAGAAATGTTTGTACCTCTGTTATATCTTGTTTTGTAGGGTCTTGCTGACTCATCACTTCACCTTTAAACCTTGAAGTTTGTCGTGCGCCGCACTTTAATGACTTGAGTTTAGCGCACCCAGCTAACCCGCAAATCATAAGAACTATTACAAGAACGTAAATTCATACCAATTCCGTTTATATCCTGAACAAAGTGAGGGATATAAATGCGAGCGGAAAACAGTCCTGAACCAGCGTTATCATCGGTGATAGTCCAGAACTGAGCAATCATAGTCACTACCTGTGGTTCAAGACTGTCTCGCGAGAAGAATCAGACACAGAAGGTTTATTTTGTTTAAGGTATTTTCGGACTTGGTATTTTGGTATTAACGAGTTTGAACAAAAGGCAAACAGCCTATACTTGCTATCCTTGAAGCCAATTCCTGTTAAGATGAACGCGTGAGTTCACAGGCTGTCTGGGCGTACATTCATGAATTCTCGAGCCACCTTGCCAAAGAGCAACCCGCAAGGCTTTTTCACTATACCCCCGCAACCAGCGCACTAAGCATTTTGAGATCAACTGAGCTTTGGGCTTCTTCGCTCATTTTTATGGCCGATACCAAAGAAAGCCGCAAGGCTTTGCACCTTAGTCTCAAACTTATTGATAAGCTGCTCGAGCGCACCCAAATGCCCGAACCCCTTAATCCAACTTTGCAACTTAGCTACAGCCTGCACCCCAAAAAACGCTACGCCCTTTATCAACACCTGATTTTAAGCAAACTTAGAGATAGGCTCGAGACCTACATCAAGGCTGAAAACCACATATTAATCTTAAGTTTTTCTGAACTCTCCGATGAACTGGCAGCCTGGCAGCGCTACGCGCCTTATGGGGGTTACAGTTTGGGCTTTTCGGCAGATCACCTGGCCGTTCAAGGAAGCGAGCAAAGTTTTCAGCTTCTACCCTGCTACTATGCCAACTGGCGCGATCAAGCCGTTATTATTCAAGGTGCGCTGTTAGGCAGTTTGCAGTCATGGCTGGCGCAAGTTCAAGAGCTTTATCACGAAGGTGCTGATTTACAACAAGCCTATATGAGTAGTTTAAAAATTGTTGATGACGAAGCCAGACGAGTCCACGACATTTTGCTTCAGGTCATTGGCCTTTTAAAACATAACGATTTTCAGCATGAAGCAGAGTGGCGCTTAATCAGTGAAGCCGTTCCTGCCGAATACCTGCACTACGATGAACGGGGCAACAAGTTTTTCCCTTATGCCCCCTTTGACTTTGATGATAGCTTACGTGAAGTCAAACTTCGCATGCCAGACTCGAGCATGTCTGCGCTGGGTCTTAGAGGCTTTTTGGCCAGCAAGCAAAATAAAAATGCCATCAGCGTTTCCCTCTCAAAACATGCCTTTAATAAAGAACCTGATGGCTTTACTGGGCAGTCACCTGAATTACCCTTACCCGACTAAACCTAATCTCGCATAACGGTTTCTCTTAAAACCTCGAGCACAAACTTGACATCGCCCAAAGCGCGGTGGCTCTGGTGCATCTCTAAAATATGCGCCAGATTTTCATCAAGTACCGCTTTATGTAAACCTCTAGGTTTAATGCCCCTTTTTTTAGCATAAAGACGCATAGCGCAAACAAACAGCCAGCGCGGGTGTTCTAGCTCCCAAACCTCACTGGTTTGCTCAAGCATTTTCGCATCAAACGAGGCGTTCCAGGCAAGGATCGTACTTCGCGATGCTATACGGTCAAGCTCTGGCAAAATCTCAGGCCAGCTGGGGGCATCTTTAAGCATTGACATGCTGATATTGTGTACCCGCTGAGCATAAGGGTTCATCTCTGTAGTAACAGGTTTTATCAGAGTATCAAGCAGGGTTTCGCCCTTGGTATTAATCACAGAAACTTCAATGACTTCAGCACCACTCATGCCCGTTGTCTCGGTGTCTAAGATAAGCACATCGTCTCGGTCTAATAACTGCGATATAGCGGCTCGAGCCTTAGCCTTGCTTAGACTACGCTCTTTGACATCACGACAATCACGGCAAATACCTTGTTTTAAAAACCGCTCACTGCGAACTTCCCTTTTGCACTCATGGCAGTGAACTAACCTTAACTCGAGCATGGCTGAGTCTAACAGACCTTAACCCTAAGCGATGTAGGCATGTTTGTTTTAAGGTGTGCTTGACTGACAATACTTGCTACTGAAGGTTGTTTAAATAGACTTTCTATCAATGACCAGATAATACCTGCTACTCAAGGTTGTTTGACCAGAGGCTACCTGCCCTATCTACCAGATGATACCTACAAAAGATTCTTGAAGTGGCTTGCGAAATCAAGGTACGAGGGTTAGGCTTAGGAACTATGAAGATATTTGGGTTGAAGCGCATTCTTGTCATACTTTTGCTAGGTTCTTGTATGGGGTTTGCCCAAACCGCAGATGATTATTACCAGATAGCCTTAAAAGCGCTTATAAAAGCCAGGGAAAGTCAGCAACAGGGCATTGCCAATGAGAAGCTCTGGCGAACAGTTATTAGTACGGCTGAAATGACCTTAGGCAAAAAAGACAGCAATCCTGCTGCCACGCTTATCATTGCTGAAGCGTATGAAGCCCTTGGTTTACGAACTCAAGCCTGGAAAAGCTGGCAATATGCCTGGTTAGAAACCAATGACCCCTATGCCCTAGAAAATGCCTTAAGGTTAGGGTTTGAACTTGCCGAAGCCAGCTACTCTGCCAATCTTATTGAAGCAGCCGAAAAATACTACCAAGTGCTTTTAGAACTTGATACTAAAAATAGTCGTATCTATGAGGGATTAGCCAAGATTGCCAGCAAACAAAGTCAATGGGAACAAGCAGAAAATTACTGGCGCATAGTCCTAAGGCTCGAGCCCAGTAATCAAGAAGCGCTAAGCGCTTTAGCCATTTTGCAAACGTCACAGGCTAGCAGTCAAACTAACCCCACGCCTGTTATAAAAGAAGCTCAACCTCTTCAGGCCGTACCCGCCTCACCGTCACCAAGTTTAGAATCTCTTTACGACAGTAATGCTGTAGCCTTTTACCGGGAAGGAATAGCGCTTTATGAAGCAGGTCAGGCTTATGATGCCAGACTTAAATTCATTCGCGCGGTTGAACTTGAACCCGAGTTTAAAGAAGCCTGGGTCTGGGTCGGTCGCACAAGATTTGAGCAAAACAGTATTGCTTTAGCTGTGCAAGCCTTTAGGCGTGCGCTTGCCCTTGACCCCACTAACCCCAACATTCAGGAGCAACTCGCCAAAGCACAGGCAAGGCAATAAGGTTAATCTGTCTTAAGCTCGAGCCTAACCTCTTTGTCTTTGGCCCAACGCTTTAGATCAAGAATCATATAGGTTGCGTTGCCCTGAACGATTAAATCCCCTGCTTCATCAGTAACGCGACAATCACCAAAAACAATCGTTTTACCTCGCCGAATAAGCTGCGCCTCGGCAGTTAAATGACCCGACTTGGCAGGTTTGGCGTACATAATTTGCAAATTGGTCGTGGTGGAGCCCTCATTCTCAGTCAGGGTAGACTGCACCGCAATACCTACAGCACTATCAACCAAACTAGCCAATACACCGCCATGAATGACTCCATAAATTTGCATATGCTCTTCTTGTAGCTCGAGCGATAATCGCACTCTCCCCTCTTCGGCTTCGACAATTTTCATCCCCAAAAGCTTCCAAAAGGGGCCAGACTCAACCTGTTTTAAACGATTTGGAATAGCCATTTAAAATTGTTTAAAGGGTCGCTTTCAAAAACTTAAGCTTCTCTAAACTTTGATAACTCTGACCACCTTCATGGTTATTAAATTCATAAATGCGGATGTCTTTGGCTGCTCCGTAGTGATTATAGGCAGCATAAACGGTTGAGGGGGGGCAAATATCATCCATCAGACCAACCGAAAAAAGTGCTTTGGCCTTGGCGCGTTTGGCCATATTGACGCCATCAAAATAACTCAGAGTATGAAAAACCGTTTCGGTTTTTTCACGGTGAACTTTAAGGTACTGCCGAATTTCGCCGTAAGGCATGCTATCAACCAGGGTAGTAGCTCGGCGGAAGTGACAAAGAAAGGGTACATCAGGCAAACAGGCTTTTAAATCGGGTACGAGTCCTGCGGCAGCGAGGGCAATACCACCACCCTGACTACCCCCAGTAACCGCTACTCGAGAACCATCAACTGCCTCATGCGTCCGCGCAGCTTTAATGGCTCTTACAGCGTCAGTAAATACCCTTCGGTAGTAATAAATGTTAGGGTCGGTAACCCCTTTGGTCATAAAACCAGGGTAGTGAGAGCTCGAGCCGACATCTGGAATATCTGGGGTATCGCTACGCGTCCAGGCGCTACCCTGACCACGGGTGTCCATGACTAAGTGAGCGTAACCCGCACTCGGGTAAAGAAGCCAGTCAATGGGGAAGTTACGTCCGCCACCATAGCCAATAAACTCAACCACACAGGGCAATTTGCCTTCACGGTGCTTTGGCAGGCTAAACCAGCCTTTAATGGGCTGACCCCCATAACCTGAAAACGTAACGTCAAAACTTTCTATAGTCGCTAAGCCAACATCAATGGGCTCAAAGCTGACGTTTAGCTCGTGGCTTCTGGCTTCCGTTAGCGTTGCCTGCCAGAAGGTATCAAAATCTGCTGGGCAGGCTACCTCAGGGGTGTAAGTTTGTAACTTATCCAGGCTTAAATCAAAAAGTGCCATTTATAGCTCCTTCCAGATGGGCTCTAGAGTATTCATGAGCCGCTTAGCTGTGAAACGGTTGTGAGACTCAATTTCGGCTCGTCTGGGAATCGGTTTCCAGGTCTCCAGATTATCAGGAATAGCTAAGGGTAATTCAACTGGGCTTTGCTCTTGCCAGGCTTCTAGCCAGCCTTGGGGAATTTCAGGCGGCAAATCCTGACGGCTAAGCGCTGCCCAAAGCCCTGCCCATGCCCTTGGAACCGTTCGGTAAGGGTCATAGCCACCCCCGCCAGTAGCAACCAGGCGACCTTCGCATAGCTCATCGGCAAGCTCAGTTACCCTTTGGTAGCTTTTATGCATGGCTGAAATATCCAGAGCCAAATCAGCTAAAGGGTCAAAACGGTGCATATCAGCGCCCGCCTGCAAAACAATCAGATCGGGTTTAAAATAATGCAGCACTTCAGGCACGATGGCCTCAAAACCCTCGAGATAACTCTCTCCTTCGGTAAACGGCTCGAGCGGCAAATTTACACTCATCCCGCGACCTGCATCCTTACCTGTTTCATAGGTATGACCCGTCCCGGGAAATAAGTAGCGCCCTGACTCATGCAAACTAATAGTCATGACCTCAGCGCGGTCATAAAAAAGCCACTGCACCCCGTCGCCGTGGTGAGCATCTATATCCAGATAAGCAACGCGCATACCGTAATTTTGTACCGCCCGCTCAATGCCAACTGCCAAATCGTTATAAACGCAAAAGCCCGAGGCTTGTTTTTTGTGGGCATGATGAAGCCCTCCCGACAAATTAAGCGCGCGCTGTTTTTTACCTGAGGCAACCAATTCAACAGCCGTAGTAGTCGCTGAACAAACTTGCATAATGGCGTCGTGCATGTGCGGAAAAATCGGGTTGTCACCTGTTCCCAAACCATAAGCAAAAGCGTCAGCAATTGTTATACCTTTTGAAACTGCTTTGACCGCATCAACATAGCGTTTATCATGAACCTTGAGCAGTTCGGCTTCAGTAATAGGCTCAGGAGAGATTTCATGATTGGCGTTTAGCAAGCCCATCATTTGTAAGAGGCTCCTGCTTAGCTCGAGCCTGATCGGTTTAAACGGATGCGAGTCCGAAAGCTCGTACTGACTTAAACTGGGGTCATAAAGAAAAGCGTAGTCAGACATCTTAAAATTTCAAGTCAGGCCAGACAACCATAAAACCTTCGGCACGTAAACCATCTGCCAATGCTCGGTTATTGATGGTAGAAACTCTTAAACTAAAAGAGGAGCAGTCATCTGCGCACCTTTGCATTAGAATGCTTGAGACACTCACTCCCTGAGCGCTAATGGCTGCAACAAGGTTTGCCAGGCTATCCTGATCATTGGGCAGTTCCACTTCTATACGAGAAGTTGCGCCGTAAACACCAGTAAGCCTTACAAGGGCCTTCAAAAAATCAATACCTGTCACAATACCGACAAGTTCATCCCCTTCAAGGACAGGCATCGCGCCAATTTTATGCTCTTCTAAAACTTTGGCAGCCTCTTCAATAGCATCTAAAGGATGCGCCGTAAGCACAGAGGAAATCATGATTTTAGAAACGGCATCTTTTAGGCTCACACCTTTAGGAGATTTCGGATGCTCTGAGCCAATCAGCCGGATATCACGGTCAGAAACAATGCCAACCAGGTTTCCTTCATCCAAAATAGGGAAATGTCTGATGTTGTGTTCCTCCATGAGCAAATTCACGTCTGCAATAGGCATAGCAGGGTCTATAGCAACCACTTTTTGGGTCATGATGTCTTTTACTAGCATGG
>JAHEBB010000346.1 GCA_024642575.1 Trueperaceae bacterium
AACGTTTAGAGTTTGCTTGAGGGTGTTCCAATTTTCGCGGCGATTCTTGTCTTCGAAATCTAGCCGTTAAGAAGCAATCTGCTTTAGGCGTAAGCAGCAAGCTCGAGCCATTCCAGGCAATAGTTTTGTACAATGGACTTCGTGAGTACCTCAAGGCTGATTTTTAAACTACTTTCCCGTTTACCTAATCAGGTCGAGCGCTTAACTAAGTCAGTACAGGAACATCCCTTTTTAAAAGAAGATTTTTGGCAAGAGGTAAAGCAAAGCTATCAGGGAGCTGACCCTCAGTTGGCCCATTACTACAGTGTGCTCGAGCTGCCTTATGGGGCAAATCTTACGGAGATAAAACAAGCTTATAAACGCCTTATGAAGATTTACCACCCTGATAAATTTCAAAATGCTGAAAAAAAACAAACGGCAACGTCTTTGGTGCAAAAGATTAACGAAGCTTACCGCGCTTTAATCCAGCATGTAAAAACCGATTAAGTTGTGTAGTCAGGGTTTTCCCAAACAATTAGGGTTGACCAGTTATCTGAGGCTTTGTCTTGAATATAGTTTTCGATTAAGCCCTTGACTTTAAAACCGTTACGTAGTTGCACACTTAAAGTGTTACCAAAAATCTTGCCAGCCACTACCTGATCAACGTATTCTTGCACACTCAATTGTTTTTTGTAGTGGGCATAAGTGGGCAATACCCCCCCAGCAACAATGCCTTTGCGGTTGAGTTTTTTGACCAGCTCTTTGCGGGCGCTGTAAAGCTTGCGACCAATACCTTTACGGCGATGATGTGGGTGGACGCTGATGTCACCACCGTAGTACCAAAGACCCTCAGGGTCATGATTAGTGTAATAGCCGCCAGCAATGATTTCCTGAAAAGAGTGGTCAGGATCATCAAAATCAAAGTTGATGAGAAATCCTGAACCCAGACCTACTACCGTCTCATGCTCGAGCGCGACAAAACTCCCCTCGGGAAAAAGCTTGCAGTGATTTAAAAAGTGCTCTTCCCTTAAAAGCTCTTCTTCAGCCAGAGTTTTGTAGGCCAGACGTTGCAGGTTTGCCAAATCCTTGGCATATTTAGGTTCGATATTTACGATCTTAATCATGGTTAAAACACAGAGGCAAAAATTTCAGTAACGAAGCTACTTATTAGCGTTATGAAGCCATACTACCTTTCAATACGATTAACTTCCCAAAAGAATCTAGGTAGTTAAGCCTAAAGATCCATAAGGGAAGTTTGTAATTTACCTTTTTAGTATATCAGCTTTTTGAAAAATGCCCGATTCGCTTAAAAAATAAAAGGCTGATCTAAGGGTTTAGACAGCCTTTTGGAGTTAAAAATATCTAGTCTAATAGCTAGACAGAAAAGTGCTCGTAGTCATTTTCAGAGGGCAAACCCCAGACTGCCCAAAAATCACCTGTTGCTGGTCGCATAATGGCTGCACCACAGGTTTCAATATAGCGGGGAGCCTTTGAGGTAACGCAAATCGCTTCGGGGTCTCTTGTCAGAGCTTCTAAATCGGCTTCATTGATCTCAGATTTTGCCAGTAAGCCATAGCCTTTTTTGAGGCGATTTTCTGAACTTTCCTGAGAGCTTTTTTCTTTGACGCGCTGAACGTTTTGGGTTTCAGGTAGGAGGCAATGATTGGTGTGAACCAGAGGACCTTCTTCAAGTGGCGTAATGACTTGAGTACTTGACATAGCTTCAACGTTATAGCCTTTGCCCGTTTTATCCATGAGCATATAATTATGGGCACCAGCAAGTTTTGCCTCAGTAATGCAAGCAAGAGCGTCTTCGGCATTATTTTGCTCGAGCGCCTTACGCACGACAAAATTCCAGGTAACACCAATTTGACCATCGGTTGCTGAGAGGTTATTGATGCCAATGGCAACGCCTTCACTATTCATACCGATCATGCCAACACAGCCAACCGTGGTAAATGCCAAGAACTCTGGTTTGTTTATGGGTTTGCCGCGTAGCAAAATGACATGAGGGGTAGCAGTATCGTGCATATCCCAGGTTTGACCATAAAACCCAGTTCCGCCTGCTGCTTTTTGATTGGGTACCAAAAAGGCCGTGCAGTTATCAGCACCAGGATGGGCAGCTACAGGAAGTTTCAGATTGGCAGCGTTATAGACTGTATCAATAAAATCAGTAAAGCCGCAAACCACAATCAGCTCTGCCACGCTGAGATTTGTAGCGTCAGCCATTCCCTGTAATTCTTCTACCAGATCGCTGGAATAGCGGCGGTGCTCGTCTAGACAGGCATCGGCTAAAGCCAGCACTTTAGCACGAGACAGGTTTTGCCCTGTCCACATAGCTTCACCACTAAGGTGAACGCGCTCTTCGGCAAAGTGCCTGATACTGTCGGCATAAGCCAGACCATGTTGGTAGCCCATATCATAATGAGAACCCGATAATTCTAAAACGCGAATTTTATTCATGCTGGTAGGTTTCATAAAGCCAGTTTAGCAAGCTTTTAGCTAAGCAGTGTAGCGTTGTCGGCATTCCAGGAGAGGTTAACTTTGGTGCCAATAGGGAGCATTGACTTAAAGCCCGTGTTTAAATTTTGCACCCTGACGACCAGATCAACATCGCTGCCTGAGACCACGCGGTAGCGCGTATCGGTACCAATATAGTAGGCTTCGGCAACATCACCTGAAATGATATTTTGCTCGCTGGAGCTAGAACTGGCTTCTTGTAAGCGAATCTTTTCTGGGCGAATAGCCATACTTACTTTTTCGCCAATATTCAAAGTATGACCTTTTAATTTAGCCTCAAGCTTACGACCATCGGCAAGTTTGAGGGTGCCATTATCACCTTGTTTGTTAGCTAAGGTGCCATTGATAAAATTGGTTTCACCAATAAAGTCAGCAACAAAGCGGTTAGCAGGGGCCTCGTAGATTTCATCAGCGCGGCCCACTTGTAAGACTTTGCCCTCACTCATGACCGCAATACGGTCGGCCATCGTCAGGGCTTCTTCTTGATCATGCGTCACAAAAACAAAGGTAATACCAACATCACGCTGCATGGTTTTAAGCTCGTACTGCATGGTTTTACGTAGTTTTAAGTCAAGTGCCCCTAAGGGCTCATCAAGCAGTAAAACGGCAGGGCGGTTAACCAACGCTCGGGCTAAAGCAATACGCTGACGTTGACCCCCGGAAAGCTGATTGGGTTTGCGCTCAGCGGTGTGCCCAAGCTGGACAAGCTCGAGCGCTTCTTTGGCACGTTTTTTGGCTTCATCTGCGGGCACTTTAGCCATTTTTAAACCAAACATGACGTTTTGCATAATGGTCATATGAGGGAAAAGGGCGTAGTCTTGAAATACGGTATTAACAGGTCTATGAAATGGTGGAATGCCCTGGACAGCTTTACCACGAATAAGCACTTCTCCCGAGGTCGGTTGCTCAAAACCTGCTATGGCTCTAAGGGTAGTTGTTTTACCGCAACCACTCGGGCCAAGGAGGGCAAAAAACTCGCCATCTTCAATGGCTAATGAAACATTGTCGATCGCTCTGACGATCTGCTTGGTTTTGCTATCGTGAAATTCCTTGATAACGTTTTTCAGTTCAACGGAAGGAGTGCTCATTAGCTGCTAAGAATACCAAAAAAGACGGGTAAGGGATACCCGTCTTTTTTGGTATAAATTTTATGCTTAGCTTAAGAAGCCAAAAGGTTTCTGAGAGTACTTACTGACCGACAAAAATCCTGACTTCATCCCAGGCATCGTTATAAAGTTGCTCGCGCATAGGTCCTTGCTCAATAAAGAAGAGTTTTGAGCGGGTTTCTTCGCTGGGGTAAATGCCTTTATTACTAAGAAGCGCTTCGTCAATAAAACCACCATCAATAGAGGCGCGGTTAGGGCTGCCGTAAGCTGTATAGTTAGAAATGTCAGCGCCTGCTTTAGCATCTAGAATATAGTCAATAAAGACTTCAGCGAGAGCATGGTTAGGAGCATCTGTAGGAATGGCAATATTATCTATCCAGAAATTTGCGCCGTCAGAAGGAATAACGTAGCGGTAAGTGTCGCAGCCACATTCATCCATAATTTGGAAAATGTCGCCAGAGTATTCTGAGACAATATCGGCTTCACCACGTGCTAACACTTCTTGTCCATCATCTTGATTGATATAAACGACATTTTTGCCGTTCTCAATCAAATAATCTTTGGCAGCACTAACTTCATCAGGGTTGCGAGTGTTAGGGTCAAAGCCTAGCTTGATTAAGGCAACGCCCATCATCGCACGAACGTCTTCTAGCCAGCTTACTGGGCCGTCATAGCTAAAAACATCATCCCAGGTATTAATTTCCTTACCTGTTTTTTCAATGTTGTAACCAATGCCAATGGTTCCCCACTGGTAAGGCACACTGTAATCATTGTTGGGGTCAAAATAGAGGCCTAAAAAGGTCTTATCTAGATTGGCAAAATTAGGAATATTTGTCTTATCTAAAGGTTCAACCAAACCTTCTGCAATCATTAATACCAGTACAGTACTTGACGGTACAACGATGTCATAACCAGGATTTCCCTGACGAATTCGGGCAAGCATGTCATCATCCGTTGGGAAAGTATCATATTGCACCGTTACACCACAAGCTTTTTCAAAATTAGGAATGGTGTCTTCGGCAATATAGGTTGTCCAATTATAGACAGTAAGTTTCTGTCCTTCAAAGCCTTCTGGACAAGTCCAGTTCTGAGCAAAGCTCAGGGTAAAAAGGGAAATAAAGACAATAAGCACGACGCTTTTTCTCATTAAACAAATTCTCCTTAAAATTGGGATAGGAGTCGTAAAACTCACGGTCACATACTAGCATTATTAGGCTAAAAAACAATACGATGAGGTTAATAAAACGTTTATAGCAGGTATTATCCAGTCAAAAAACCTTGAGGTGCAGGTATCATCTGGTTACCGTTATTGTTATTTTGGGAAATAACATCTAAACGAAACTATTGGCAATTGGAATCTTGCCTTTTAAAATAAACCGCTATAGGAGTAAGCTTTTGTCTAGAACCCGTGACCAAGACTATCTAATAAATGAGCAATACAAAAGTGCCGATAATTTGCGCGCTCGCATTGTTTTGCATGAGCGTTTTAGTAGCAATAAGGAAATATTTGCCCGCTGGTTATTTGATCATATGACTGGTTCTTCTAACGCCAAGGTGCTCGAGCTAGGCACAGGGCCAGCCAACTTCTGGCAAAAAAATGCTGACCGAGTTCCTGCAGGCTGGCAAATAACCCTCTCAGATTTATCACCGGGAATGCTTGAAGAGGCAAAAAAGGTAACAAGTGGTTTACCTAGTAAGTTTGATTTTAAGCAGATTGACGCCCAAGCTATTCCTTTTCCTGACCATAGTTTTGATCTGGTTATTGCTAATCATATGCTCTATCACGTACCTGATTTGGCTAGGGCAATTGCTGAAATTAGGCGTGTTTTAAAACCAGGTGGGCGGCTTTACGCAGCCACCAATGGTGAAAATCATATGAGGGAATTGGACGAGTTTATTCTTGAGCATTTGCAGCCTAAATTTTCAGGGGGGCGACCTTTTGAGCTTTTGAGCGGCCTGACATTCCGTTTGGAAAATGGTGAAGAAGCTTTGCGAAAATCCTTTGATACGGTTACCCTATATCCTTTTGTCGATCATCTTGATGTAAGTGAAGCTGAGCCTTTTTTAGCCTATATCTGGTCAATGAACCGCTTGCAGTCGCTCGCCAAAGGTATAGGTCAAGAAAAAATTGAAAAAGTTATGAAAGGGGCTAAAGAGGTTCTGGAGAGGCAGTTACTGCGTGGTCCCATTTACGTAACAAAAGCAACAGGTTTATTCGAGGCATACTAGACTTTCGCAACTATTTGAGAGTCGACAAATTCACAGCTTTACAAAGGAAGTTAAACATCACATAACCTTAATTATGGGTGCTTGC
>JAHEBB010000347.1 GCA_024642575.1 Trueperaceae bacterium
AACGCATGAAAGAAACAGATCAAGCAGGCGATAATAATAGCTTTTCACTTGCAACAGCAGGTTTAAGCACGCAAGCCATTACCTATACAGACATCTCTAAAATTTATAGCACGTTTATCGCCAATCTTGCTCGCCGTTATGAAGGTATAAATGTTGTTATACAAAGCGTTTCTAGCTATCAAGCTGGGCAAGCGCAAAACTATTTGCGTACTTTTTATATGGGTAGTACCTATGGTGACCCCGTACCACTTGCTTTGATTGCTGATATTACCGCAGGTGCTCCTGTAACCTGGATTAATTATCAGGTCTGGTCACTTGACTTAGCATCTTTGGGTTTGAGCTATAACCAAATTGTGCCTGCTTATACCCAGGAGCTTTACACCACAACCTATAACCAAGTGGATTACCGGGGGTATACCTTTAAAAAATATCTTGCCCCTATGGAAATGATTGAAGTTGCTGTGACTGACCCTGCCAAAGTTACGGTGCATGCTACAGCTAAAAATGCTGCAGGTCAGAGTATTCCTTACGCGCTGCAAAGCGGTAATTTCTGGTACTTTGCCGATATTCCTTTTGCCTATATGCATGAAACTGACCGTTATTTGGTCTTTGCAGATCTTATGGGACCCATGCTAGGTCATCAAGAAACCTGTGCGCCGCAAGCGGTTGCACGTATGGAAGACTTAAACCCTAACAATACAGCAACAGAAATCAGTCGCATGACTAATAGTCTGAATAGACTTAGAATTCCCTTCTCTGCCACTGTCATCCCTTACTATTACAACAACAATACCAATGTGACCTTACGCTGGTCAGATAACCCTACAGCTCTTACTCAAGTTTTGCGTATTCCTACCTTAAGATCAGGTGGTAGCATCTTTCAACACGGTCTAACCCATCAATATAAAGAGCTGAAAAACCGTAACGGTGAAACGGGTGATGACTGGGAATTCTGGGATGCCAATGCGAGTGGACCCATTTCAGGCTTAAGTGTTGCTGAGGCAATGACTCGTATTCAAGAGGGTAAGACCATCCTTGAGGGTTTTGGAATGAAACCAGTTGGCTGGACAACCCCCCACTATGCCTTTGAGCCCAGTTTTGGTACGGCTTTCAATAGTATTTATAATCGTAATTTTGAGCGCCGTCTTTACCAAGAAGGTGGTTTGGTTGCAGGTCAATTCTTCCCTTACCCTGTTAAAGATGCCTACGGTAGTCTGATGGTGCCAGAGAATGGTGGTAGTATTCAACCTGAATATTTAATTCCTGATGTGCTCGAGGCTGCCAAAGCTAACCGCGTACTCCGTTGCCCCTGGTTTGGTCTGTTCTTCCACCCTTATATTCTTGACCCTCAGTATGATGGTGCAAATGCTGTTTCAGTAGCTCAGTTTGAAGGCATGATTAATTCTATTAAGGCGATGGGTTACACGTTTGTTGACCCTGCTAAGGTTGCCCTAGCAAAATAAGTCATCCTTAAAGCTCTTACAAGACGGGTCTTAGGCCCGTCTTTTTTATTTGGCTGCCATTCTCTGGGTTACAGATTCTTGAGACAACAAAATACTGTCAAGTAAACGCGAGATATCACTAGTTTCATAGCGCTTTCATGTGTTTATTGTTTATGGTTAGAGGGAAAGCATAGGCATTAAAACTACTATGGAGGAAAACATGAAGCGAATGCGAGTCTTATGGGTTGTATCGTTATTTTTAAGTTTCGGTGGGTTATCCCTTGCCTTTTGTGGTTTCTATGTGGCAAAAGTAGACAGTAAATTATTTAATGAAAGCTCAGAAGTCATTATTGCCAGAGAGGGGAATCGCACCATCTTAAGCATGTCGAATGATTTTAAGGGTGAGGTTAGCGAATTTGCGATGGTTGTGCCTATCCCTTATGTTTTTACCCAAGATCAAATTCAAGTAGGTGACCCTGCTATCTTTGAGCGTATCGGAGCCTATAGCGCACCAAGACTCGTAGAGTATTTTGATAATGATCCTTGCGCCACCATGTATCGGGAAGACAATGTTTACCCTTCGGCTGCGCCAGTTGGGGCAGTAGGTAGTACCAATTCGATAAGACAAAAATCACTTGGGGTGACGATTGAGGAGCAGTTTAGTGTTGGCGAATATGACATCTTAATTTTGGGGGCTGAGGACTCGAGCGGTTTAGAAACCTGGCTAATTGAAAATGGCTACAAATTACCCGAAGGTGCCAGTGCAGCCCTAGCGCCCTATATTGCTATGGGTATGAAGTTTTTTGTCGCTAAAGTTAATCTCGAGGCCTTTGCCGATACCGGTTTTAAACAGCTTAGACCCTTGCTTATGGCTTTTGAAAGCGATTCTTTTATGCTTCCCATACAACTGGGTATGGTCAATGCAGCCGGGCCGCAAGATTTGATTATTTATCTTTTATCACCCGAAGGACGAGTTGAAGTTGCCAACTATCCTATGGCGAATATGCCAAGTGATATCTATGTACCTGAATTTGTAGAAAATGAATTTGGCACCATGTACAAGGCTGCCTTTGATACCGCCTATAAACGAGAGGGTCAAGATGCTGCTTTCTTAGAGTATGCCTGGGATATGGCCTGGTGTGACCCATGCGCTGCTGACCCTTTGAGTCAAGATGAAATGGCTAAAGCAGGTGTCTTTTGGCTAGCTAATAATTCGGACTTTGCTGCGCCCAATGTCTATTTAACTCGTTTGCATGTTCGCTATAGCAAAGAATTCTTTCCTGAAGATCTGATGTTCCGAGTGACCAGTAACCGTGATAATTTTCAAGGCCGCTATATTTTGCAGCGTCCTTATGATGGAACAATAAGTTGCGAAGAAGGTAAAACTTATGTGCAAAATGTTCAGGAGCGGCAACAACAAGAAGCTAAGACCTTGGCTAATCTGACAGGCTGGAGTTACGGTAGCATTATGGAAAAAGTAAAGCTCTATAATCCTAGTGTTGAATTGCCCAGTTGGTGGAAGCGGGTTTTTGAGAGATTTGCTAACTAAACAGTTTAGCTCGAGCCTCTTGAGTGAGTAGCAGAAATAGTTTATCCCACCAATAACGGCTTAAATTAGAGTCGCTCAAGAACGCTAAAAACTTCTCCTCTTAGACATTAACCAAAAAGCTATCCGATAGAATGTACTTTATCGGATAGCTTTTTGGTTTAGTAGCCTTATAAGCTTTTTGCTATAAGCCAAGAGCTTATGCTTTTGAACATGCTGCCGCTTATCCTTTCCTTTTTGCATATTTGTAACGACATGTTTAGCTCATTCCTAGCACCGCTTTTGCCAAGTTTGCAAGGTAGATTTGGCGTCAGTTATGCAGCCGTTTCGTTAGTGGTTGCCATATATTCCTTTTCAAGCAGTCTTTTGCAGCCTGTGGCTGGACTTATTGCTGACCGTTATGATCGTCGTTTGTTGGCAGCCCTTGGGCCACTATTGGTCGTCATGGGTTTTGGTTTTCTAGGCTTTTACCCAAACCTGATTTATATGGCTATTTGTTTGTCGATAGCGGGTCTGGGCTCTGCTATATTTCACTCTTCGGGCGCGGCCTTAGCTGGGCAATATGCTCCAGCAGGAAAAAAGGGTTTCTGGCTAAGCTTTTTTGCTTCGTCAGGCATGTTTGGTATTGCTATGGCACCTATGGTTGCTGTAGGCATGGAAAATACCATTGGCCTTAAAGGACTTGCGTTTTTAACGCCTTTGGGTGCTCTGGCGGCGTTTTTACTGATGCGGCAGGCACCTCCTATTAATATAGATGCGAAACCCTCGAGCTTTCGGGATCTTGCCAGGGTTTTTCGCGGTGAAGTAGCTAAACTATGGGCAATTTCAACCCTTAGAAATGTTGCCTTTATGAGTTTTGCCACCACGATTCCTTTTTGGTTTGTACAGCGGGGTATTTCTGATGCTCAGATGGCCATCACCTTATCTATTTATAGCTTTGCGGGTGTGGCAGGTACGTTTTTAGGCGGAACCTTATCGGATCGATTTGGGCGCAAACGAGTCATGGTGATTACTATGGTCGGCGCCTTACCTATTTACGCAGCGCTTTTGCTTATTGCGCCAGAAACCTGGCTATATATTCCTTTATTGGCTATAGCAGGCGCGTTTATGAATGCAGGGATTCCGGTAGCTGTTGCCATGGCACAAGAGTACGAACCCAAGCAAATTGCCACCGTATCAGGTTTGCTTATGGGTTTTACCTGGGGCTTTGCCGGCTTACTTTATGGAGTAATCGGACCTTTTGTTGAGCGTTTTGGAGTCATTCCTACCCTGACTGTGATAGGGCTTTTGCTCATTCCAGCTTTGACCATAACGCTTTCTTTGCGCAACCCAGGTCATGAAAATGAATCAGCTACAAATTTAAAAACGGCTGCCAGCAAGTCACTCTAACTCGAGCCCTCAATCAAGACAGCTTGACAAAATGCCTTAAAACTAATATTATTAGTTTATAAACTAATAATATTAGTAAAGGAGAAATTATGACTCAGCTCTCAAGTACCAAGTGGCTTCGTTTAGAAGGTCTAAGTGTTCTTTGTTTAAGTGTTTATTTTTACTCCCAGTTTGGCTCGAGCTGGTGGCTTTTTGGATTCTTACTTTTTAGTTTTGACCTGGGTATGCTGGGCTATTTGCTTAACCCAAAACTTGGCGCTGTTATCTACAACGGCTTTCATAGTTATATTGGTTCTGCTGGTTTACTTATGCTGGGTTTGCTGCTGAACATGCCCTTAGTAAGCAGCATTGGTCTTATCTGGTTTGCACATATTGGTCTTGACCGTAGTCTGGGTTATGGCCTAAAAAGCCCTGAGGGTTTTGGCTTTACGCATCTTGGTGAACTGGCCAAACATGCCTAGAGTTGGCTTAAGTCAAGCAGAAATTGTTAATACTGCTACTGAGTTTGTTAATGAATTTGGGCTCGAGCAACTTAGTCTTGGTAAATTGGCGCAGCAGCTTAAAGTCAAACCACCCTCTCTTTATAATCATATTGCCAGTCTGGAGGAACTCAAAAATCAACTTAATTTAAAGGCATTAAGGCTGCTCAAGCAAGATCTGCTTAAGGCAACGGTTGCCAAAACCCATGAAGAGGCCCTTAAAGGTTTTGCTTATAGCTACCGAAGCTTTGCCCTGAAAAACCCTGGGCTTTTTCACGCTACCCTCAGGACAGTTGAAGATAGAGAACAGGCGATTAAACAAGAAGGTCATGAGATTTTAGAGCTTATTCTGATCATATTAAAAGGCTTTGGTTTAGAAGGGAATAGCGCTTTACAGGCAACGCGCAGCTTAAGGGCAAGTTTAGCGGGGTTTGTACTGCTCGAGCTAAACGAAGGCTTTGGTATGCCGCTCGATATGAATGAAAGTTTTGAAAAACACCTTCAGGGAATGATAATAAGCTTGTCATCGTTTTTAACTGAAGGTTAAGTGTGCCAAAAATAAACCATCAGCCAAAGGGTTGAAGTTTGGCTGATGGTATCCTTGTAAAAGGTTTAAGGGGCGTTACAGGAACTCTTTGACTTCTCCACTTCTAGGTAGTTTCTCAAGAGCTTCCATAAATGTCTGATACTCCTCATCCTTCGCTTCAACCACATGACCCGCTTCTGGATAGCCGCCATCAGCCACATCGGTTTTAAAGTCTGCAAAGGCAGCAATGGTTTCTTTGTGTAAGCGCTCATATTCGGCAGCAAGATTACGGTAAACCTTGGCGTGTCTTGGCACATGACCTGTATTGGTGCCTAAAATATCGGTAGCAAAAAGATACTGACCGTCGCAACCTGTACCACTGCCCATTGATAAGACCATAATTTTTACCCGCTTAGAAATCTCAGCGGCAATTTGATGAGGTACAATTTCCATTTCTACCCCAATTGCTCCTGCTTCCTGGTAAGCAAGGGTTCGCTGATAAACCCTTAGGGCACTATCAGCCGTTTTGC
>JAHEBB010000348.1 GCA_024642575.1 Trueperaceae bacterium
AGAGAACTATTTAGAAGAGATGGGCGTCGATGAAATCCTTAAAGAATCGTACTCTGGTGAAGTTTTTTGTGGTTATGAAAACATCAATCATGATTTTACAAAGCTTGAGGGGATTTTTAAAAATAATAAATCAGATTGGAAAGCTGCATTGGAGAATGTAAAAGGCGTTTATCTCATTACGGATAAAAGCAATGGTAAAAAATATGTAGGGTCTGCATATGGCGATACTGGCATTTGGTCAAGGTGGAATACTTATATGAATACAGGGCATGGTTTTAATAAAGACTTCTCTGGCATCATTGCTAAAGAAGGTATTGGCTATGCAAGGAAAAATTTTCAAATATCTTTGCTGGAATATCGACCCATGAAAACTGATGACAAAGACATTATTGCTAGAGAAAGCTATTGGAAAAATGCTCTTCTATCTAAAACAGAATTTGGCTATAACAATAATTAAGTAAAATCTCGTGGGGTGCTTTCTAAGCACCCTGCGAGATTTTACTTGATTCTAAAAAGTCTTAGTTAAACGTACCCAAATAACCTGCTGGCTCCACTTCTTGGGCATGTACCTGCGGCTTGCTAAGTAGTTCAGCAAGTAAGGTTTTTAGCTCGTCTAAGCCCTCACCCGTAACCGCTGAAACTGCCCTTGCGCTATAGCGCTCTTTAAGCTGCCCGAGACTGTTAGGCTCAGCAAGATCAGCTTTATTGATGACAATCACGCGCTCAACTTCTATCTTTAATTCATCCATAATGCGGTTAACGGCGTCTACCCTATCAGGTGCGCCAGGGTTAGCTCCATCAACAACATGCAGAAGTAAATCAGCGTCATGCAACTCTTCAAGGGTAGCTCTAAAGGCATTGACGAGTTCATCAGGCAAATCTCTTATAAACCCTACGGTATCGGTGTAAAGCACTTTGGCACCCCATTCGCCTAGCCCTGGCAGCCAACCTTCGCGCGTGGTCGGTCGCAAGGTAGCAAAAAGTTTATTTTGACTTAGGGCGTCAGCTTTAGCCAAACGGTTAAAGAGCGTTGATTTACCCGCGTTGGTGTAACCAACCAGAGCAATCACAGGCACGCTCGAGCTGGTTCTGGCCTTACGGGTTTGGCTACGCTGTTGGCTAATTTCCTGTACTGCTTTTTCTAAAACAGTGATGCGCTCACGAATGCGCCGACGATCAATTTCCAGCTTGGTTTCACCTGGACCCCGTGTACCAATACCGCCCCCGAGACGGCTTAGCGCATTGCCTCTGCCCGCTAAACGCGGCAGTTGATAGTTGAGCTGTGCCAGTTCTACTTGCACTTTGGCTTCGCGACCGCGAGCATTTTGCGCAAAAATATCTAAGATAAGCTGGGTACGGTCAATGATTTTAAGTTGCGTTGCCTTTTCAATTTCTCTGGCTTGGGCAGGGCTCAATTCGCGGTCGAAAATCAGCAAGTCGGCATCTTCATGGTAAGCCTTGGAGACCAGTTCTTGCAGCTTGCCGCCGCCGACTAGCGTTCTGGGGTCAGGGGATGATTTTTGCTGCATGGCTTTATAGGCAATCACAGCACCTGCGGTACTGGCTAACTCGACGAGTTCTTCAAGCCGCGACTCCGCCTCGAGCAAACCCTCGCCCGTCTCTAAACCAATGAGTACGGCTCTTTCACTACTGCTGCGCTTAACCTCACGCACGCTCGAGGCACGTGAGAGTTCTTCTTCAAGGGCGCGAATACGCTCGAGCATGTCAATAGACTCGAGCTCACGCATACTCATGGCTGGCTCTATAATCCAGTCTTCAACTTCAGAGGTGGGTGGCGCAATCATGGCGAAATGGGCTTCACCGAGTTCTACGTCTCCGCGGGCGTTGTGCCCGACATCAACTGCTACCACAGCGTCTAAGCGATTTAAAAAGAGTTTGGACAAATCACCACTTGATAGACCCCCAGGTTTCAAATGGCTGTGAATGAGTCTTAAACCATAAAGTCTTGTCTCAGCCTCGCCGTGAACAGGGGGTAGTGGGGTATCGCTGGCATCACCCACTGAAACCGTAATAACGCGACCTCGCCGATCAACCAGAACCGAAACAAGTTTATTAGACTCGAGGCTCAGCTCGCCCATAGCTCTAAGCAACTCAGCGTTTGCAGGCATATCAGGTGGCACTTTACGGCGATACAAATTGCTAAGACGTTTAATCTGACTGTTTTTTAAACCCGATAATTTGCCATGTACTTTTTCTATGGTAATAACTCCCTTTCTATGTCTTTATTTGAAACATCGTCTTTACTTGACACATTTCTAGCTTTAAATTGTTGGGGTAAAGAAAAAACTACAAACCGCATGAATAAAGGAAATCTTGTCCTTTTAAGGGTTCGTGATAGATTTTTTGGTTGTCATTCAATAGAAAAATTATAGCAGAAAAAGACTGAGAATTCTAGGTTTGATGATTGATTGCCGATGGCGATTTCTGCCAATAATCTCGTGGCAATCAAAACCCACTAGCAAAGTCGGGAAACGAATGTGAGTTTGTTCACATCAGTAAATCTTATAGTGGCAGACACCTTTTGCTAGACTCGAGCCTCAAAAAAAAGTTAAGCTAACTGTAAGCTTTCAACCATTTCCCTCGCTAATACAGCAAGCTATTTCTTAAGAAAGTCTCTCAAGCGAGAGGTCTTTGACTTAAATTATTTTAATGAATAGGCGGATTTTTAACAAAGTCACGCTATATAAACAGGGTATAAGGTGACAACCGTTTAGAAGAGCAAAAGCTGTTTTCTTATAAGGAAAAGGAGAACCATGCCTAGGGGAAAAATCGATTATCAAGCTTTTTTAGCTAATTATCAAGACGAGATAATGGCCAAGCAAAACTTGAGCAAAACGGCGTATTCGGGTAAAAAGAAAAAACTCGACTCCTTTGTTGGCTGGTTAGAAGAGCAGCCTGAAGATACTTATCAGACGCTTGAAACTGCTTATAAAACTTATCTAAAGGATAATTCGAAACGATCTGAAACTGTTATTGTTCAAGATTGGCAAAATGCTCAGGACTTTTTAGAATGGGCCGATGCCAAAAATGCTTTAGATCTTATTGCTGAGAGGGAAAAAGATTATATTGTCGGCATAGGTGCCTCTGCAGGGGGCTTAGAAGCGCTCGAGCGTTTTTTTGGCAGTGATAGTGTAAACCCTAAACTAACCTACGTGGTCATTCAGCATCTTTCCCCTGATTTTAAAAGTATGATGCCCGAAATTTTGTCTCGGGTAACGCCCCTCACCATTCATTCTATAGAAGATGGCATGAAGATTGAGCAAGGGCATATTTACCTTAATACCCCAAGATCAGATGTCGAAATTAAGGGCGATCAGTTTAGAAAAATTTCCCAAAAAGACGACACCTCTTTGCATTTGCCCATCAATTACTTCTTTAGATCCTTAGCCTCAAGCAAAAAAGATAAAGCCATTGGCATCATTTTGTCGGGTACCGGGCGAGATGGCAGTTTGGGTGTAAGTGAAATTCATGATCAGGGCGGCTTAGTCTTAGCGCAAGATTCAAGGTCTGCGGTTTATACCAGTATGCCTGAAAGCGCTGCGGTTCAAGGCCCTGCCCATCTTATTTTAGAACCCAGTAAGATGCCCCATGCGATTGACAATTATATTGAATCGCAAATTTTACCCGAACAAGATACCCTCTTTGACATGACCGGCATGACCGGTGAGAACGCTTTTTCTTATCTTTTATCACTGATGCAGCGCGGCTTTGGGATTGACTTTACCGTTTATAAAAATGCCACTTTGGTCAGACGTGTTGATAGACGCATGAATCTGGGCAACTATGCCAGCTTAGAGCATTATGTAAGTAAACTCCAAGAAGACAGTTTTGAGCTAGACGCGCTTTACCGTGACATGCTGGTCGATGTCACTTCTTTTTTCAGAGATGAAGAAGCGTTTGATTTGTTGCGAAATGAAGTCATACCTGAGCTTGTTGGTTTGAAAAAAACGGGTGATTCGATTCGAATCTGGAGTGCCGCCTGCGCCTCAGGTGAAGAAGCCTATTCGATGGCAATGCTTTTTCAAGAAGAAATCAACCATCAGGACAAACAAATTGACTTAAAAGTTTTTGCTACCGATGCTCACAAAAATTCGGTACTAAGAGCCAGTATGGCGGTATTTAGCGCAGACAAAATCAGATCTGTTCCTAAAGCGTTGCGAGAGAAATACTTTGAAGGTGATGCTAATAGCTTTCGCATCGTTAAAGCTTTGCGCCAGAAAATTATTTTTGCGCCGCATAATTTACTGTCAGATGGTAATTTCTCCAATCTTGATTTTGTAAGTTGCCGCAATATGCTGATTTACTTAAAACCTGAAGCTCAGGTTAATGTGCTAACTCAGTTTACCAGTGGGCTTAACAAAGAAGGAGTGCTTTTTTTAGGCTCGAGCGAGCACCTTGGGGTTTTAAAAGAATATTACGAAGTTTTAAGCGAAAAGTGGCGCATCTATAAAAAGGTCTATAACCTGCCCATTGGTAAAGCAGCACCTAGCCGTGTGCCCTTAAACCTGCCCATTACTAACCGTATAGCCAAACCTCAGCAAAAGGAAGGCTGGGAACATGATCTGGTCAGGGTTTTGGTACCTGATGGTTTTGTGGTTGATGCGCAAGGCAATCTGGTTGAAATTTTAGGCTTAGCCAAAGACTACTTAAGTTTTAGATCAGGCCGAGTAAATTTAAACCTGGCCTCCATGCTCGAAGAACCGCTGGCAACCACCATTAAAAGTGGGCTTTACAATGTGCAGGCAAGCCAAGAAACCTTAGACCTAAAAGGCGTTAAGGTAAATAATGAAGAGCCTAAGCAGATAGATCTCAGGTTTATACCCTTTAACTTTAGCAAAAATGAAATTGCATCAAAACATTATTTTATTCAGATCAATCCAAGTATGGTGCAGAGCACGCAAACCATTGGTGAATCAGAGCATCTTGATTTAGACCGTCTGGTAGGGCTCGAGCGTGAGCTCGAGTTTACTCGCGAAAGTTTGCAGTCATCCTTAGAAGAAGTTGAAACCACCAACGAAGAGCTGCAATCCACCAACGAAGAGCTGATTGCCTCAAATGAAGAATTGCAGTCCACCAATGAAGAGCTAAGCTCAGTCAATGAAGAGCTGATTACTGTCAATAACGAGTTTCAGGCTCAGAATAAACGCCTGAATCAGACCAATAATGACCTGGAAAACCTCTTGCTTAATACCGAGACCCTGGCCATTTTCTTAGATGCCAATTTACACATCAGAATGATTACCCCCTCTGCTTATGAGGCCTTTGATTTACTAAAATCAGATATTCGCAGACCCATTCATCACTTTTCGCATTTTTTGCATTTTGATGATACGCCCATCGAAGAATTATGCTACGCAGCCCTCAAAGGTCAACGGCGCAACCTCATCGTTTCCTTGCGTGACCATAAGCAATTCGAGCTGGCTATCTTGCCCTACCTAACCTCCGATCAGGCCATTGAAGGGGTCGTTTTAAGGTTTTTTGATATTACAGAAGCTGTTGAAAAAAGTACCGCCAGTTTACAAAGTCAAATTGAGCTACTAAAAAAACTCAATGGAATTACCAATGAAACCTTATATATCTTTGATGTTCCCAATGATCAAGCCGTGTATTCGGTCAATACCATTCACGAACAACTTGGTTACAGCAAGGCCGAGTACCGCTTGAAAGACAAGGGGTTTTTTACAGGCCTCGTGCATCCAGATGACCAAAAAAAGTTTGATGATCACTATAAAAAACTAGCTGAACTTCCCGATGACACAATGTTAAGAATTGATCACCGATTAAGGCATAAAGAGGGTCACTGGCTCTGCTTTAGCAACTACGATATGGTGGTTGAGCGAAATGAGGACGGAAGTACCAAATTAATAATG
>JAHEBB010000023.1 GCA_024642575.1 Trueperaceae bacterium
GCTTTTTCCTAGTATTTCTTCTAGACTTGTTTTATGCTCATACAGACTTCCTGATAGGTTTTTGTTCACAACTTAATTCTCGTCTAGGAAGTCTTTTCTTTTGTTTTGTCCCTTACTAAGAGTAGGATTATAGTTAGTCTGCGTCCTCTTCTATAACTTCACCAAGTTGCTCGAGCGTTCCTTTATAAAGTTGGAGCCCCAAAGCGATAACTTCTTTAATAGCAGCTTCCCCCTCGAGCTTAGAACTAACCCGACTATTGGCGGTTTGCAAACTGGCAGCCAAAACGTCGGGGAAAATGGGCCAGGGGCCTTCGAAGCCTTCGGAACTGTTGCTAGGGTTTGGTTTTGCTTCGGATTTTGCCATTTGCTCACGACCTAACCACTCGAGTGCTGCCTCGGCAGCGATTCGCTCGGCACGTTTCTTGGTATTACCTTCACCACTACCTAGCAAGTTCTCGGCTAAATAAACTTCGCATACAAAATGAGGCTCGTGCTTAGGCCCTTTAGTCTTTACGCGAAACTCGGGCGTGCCTAAGCCTTCCTTCTGACATCTGGCAATAACTTCGCCTTTAGGATTGACCATTGTATTAGTGTACACGCTAAGCCTGATAGAGGAGTTTGCTTGAGGATTCATTTAGCTTAGAGAAAGGGATTATACGGGCTCTCTTGTCAAAGATGCTTAGGTGAGTCAATCATACGGTATGATTGAGCAAAGGAAGGTACACTTTAAGCTATGACAACCCGCATTCTTTTATGCGATGACCACGCTATGTTCAGACAGGGTCTTAAAAGCATCCTCGAGACCGAAGATAATTTTCGGGTGATTGGGGAAGCTGCTACAGGTCGTGAAGCTGTTCGTTATGCGTTAGAAACGCGACCTGACGTTATCATTATGGATATTCAAATGCCTGAGCTAGACGGTGTTGCCGCGGCCAAAGCCATTCTTGCTGAAGACAGTAGTGCCAAAGTCATCATTTTAACGATGTACCGTCAAGACACTTACGTCTTTGAAGCCATTAAGGTCGGCGCCAGGGGCTATATGCTTAAAGATGCCGATGCCAATGATCTTATCGAAGCCATTCATAAAGTGGCTCAAGGCGAAACCTTACTCAATGCTGAAATGGCTGCCAGCATCCTTGATGAATTTAAAAAAGTCAAACAACTCCCTGACCACCCCGAGCACAAACTTTCTGATTTAACCGAGCGTGAAGCAGATATTTTGCGCTTACTGGCGCAAGGAGCGTCGAACCAAGAAATTGCTGAAGCTTTGCAGGTCAGTGAAAAAACGGTCCGTAACCGGCTTTCTGAAATTTTCTCAAAATTGCGGCTTAATAACCGCACACAGGCAGCGCTTTATGCGCTTCGGGAAGGCATTGCTTCCTTGCCAGAGAAACCCTGATGCAAGGAGCTACGAGTGACCAGGCGTCACTTGAAGCCTTAATTATTGACATTTGTCAAGTGCCTTCGCCAACTTTTGCTGAGCAAAAGCGGGCGGTTTTGGTCAAAAACCTCTTTGAACAAGCTGGGCTTAGGGCTGAATTAGATGATGTTGGTAACGTGCTGGCCACGGTACCTGGGGGCATAGGGCCAAGGATTTTACTGGCAGCGCATTTGGATACGGTTTTTCCTATAGAGACGGATGTTAGCGTGAAACGGCTCGAGGGCAGATGGTCAGCTCCAGGACTTGGCGATAACAGTGCCAGTCTTGCCGTTCTTAGCTATTATTTGCAGCAACTACCTGAAAAAAGACCTCGTTTAACGGTCGCTGCTACGGTAGGTGAAGAGGGAGTTGGCGATTTATACGGTATGCGCGAACTTATGCGCAGTCAAAAACTAAGCACAGATTTGGTCATTGCCGTGGATGGGCATTTGGGTACGATTGTTGACCAATCAGTTGGTTCAAAGCGCTTTTCAGTCACAGTTCAGGCAAAAGGGGGACATTCCTGGGGGGATTACCCTAGCCCCAGCGCTACACACGCCCTTGGTGACATGCTTCATGCGATTAGCCGCATCAGTGTACCAAGAGAGCCACGTAGTAGCCTCAATATTGGTCAAATAAGCGGGGGAACCAGCATTAATGCTATTGCCCAAGAGGCCAAGTTTAATCTGGATTTGCGCAGTCTTGATGAAGATGTTTTAGGCGGGCTCGAGCGTGAAGCCAAAAACCGCATTTTGAAAGTATCAAGGCAGCATGAGGTTAGTGCAGATATTGAACAAATTGGCGACAGACCCGCAGGTAAAGGCCCCAATGATGTTCTGGTGCAGAGCGCCAAAGATGTTTTACAGGAACTAGACATTTTCCCAAGAACCGCAGCCAGCAGTACCGATGCCAATATTCCTATGGCACTAGGCATTCCAGCGATTGCTTTTGGCGTTTATCATGGGGGAGACGCTCATAGACTTAGTGAATGGCTCGAGCCTGCTTCTCTTGTTAAGGGTTATAAGGCACTAACCCTTCTGCTACAAAAATTAGCTGATCAGTAAATTCGTCAGGGAAAGTTTTCTTGGCATCCATAGTCTATAACTAGGTCGATTAGTCATTTCAACTGATTAAAGCTGTCGGGATATGCCTGCCAGATTGCTAACGCAAGTCATTATTTTTCTATGGTTAAATACTTTAGAAACAAAGCTCTAAGGCTAAAACTGGCAGCATTTCTTAAGTAAAAGTAAGTATTTGCCAAAAGTTCTGGCTGCCCATGAATGCAAGGAGAAAGCTATGAAAAGCTTATTAAGTGAGTTAGGACTTAAAGAACACAATCTTGGCACCAGTACTTCGGCTGATGTCTGGCTAGACAGTGGTGCTGAGGCGATTGCATCGGTGAACCCGACGACAGGTGACGTGATTGCCAGCGTACAAGCAGCCTCATTAGCAAGCTATGGGCAAGTGATTAGCGCAGCCCAGGCTTCTTTTAAAACCTGGCGCAACCTACCTGCACCAAAGCGCGGTGACTTAATCAGAGATTTTGGCAATGCCCTGCGCGAGAAAAAAGAAGCACTGGGTGATTTGGTCAGTTTGGAAATGGGCAAGATTCGCCCTGAAGGTCACGGCGAAGTGCAAGAAATGATTGATATTTGTGATTTTGCTGTAGGTTTGTCACGGCAACTTTATGGTCTTACAATGCAATCCGAGAGACCACAACACCGCATGTACGAACAGTGGCATCCTTTGGGTGTCGTTGGCATTATTACTGCGTTTAATTTCCCTGTAGCACCCTGGGCCTGGAACGCTGCGATTGCCGCTGTTTGTGGTGACACCATGATTTGGAAACCCAGCGAGCTCACCCCGCTTTGCGCAGTAGCTACCCAGCACATTGCCAACAAAGTGATGGCTGATCACGGCGTTTCGGGGGTGTTTAACCTTGCGGTTGGTAAAGGTGATATTGGTAAGGCGCTCTCTGAAGATAGAGCCGTTCCGCTGATTAGTTTTACGGGTTCGATTCCAACGGGTCGTAAAGTGGCGCAGGCCGTTGCCGCACGTTTGGGTAAAAGCATTCTCGAGCTTGGTGGAAACAATGCCATCATCGTTTCCGAAAAAGCAAACCTTGATCTTGCCGTAAGAGCAATTGTCTTTGGTGCTGTTGGTACGGCAGGACAGCGCTGCACAACCACGCGCAGAATCATTGCCCATAGCAATATTGCTAAAGAGTTGGAAACCAGGCTGATTAGCGCCTACAAGCAAATCCCCGCAGGTGACCCTTTAAAAGCAGGCACGCTTCTTGGTCCTTTGATTCATCAGAAAGCGGTTAGCAATATGATGGCTGCGATTGAAAATGCCAAAGCGCAGGGTGGCGAAGTCTTAACGGGAGCCAAAACAATGGAGAATCTTGGTCCAAGTTTTGTGGAGCCGACCATCATCCGCATGCCCAAGCAGCAAGCAATTGTTTGCGAGGAAACCTTTGCGCCTATTCTCTACCTGATGACTTATGACAGGCTCGAGCAGGCCATTGCCATGCATAATGATGTTCCCCAAGGTTTGTCTAGCGCGCTCTTTACCGATAGCCTTAGTGAAGCGGAAGCCTTTTTAAGTGCCAGCGGTTCTGATTGTGGTATTGCCAATATCAATATAGGAACGTCAGGTGCAGAAATTGGTGGCGCGTTTGGTGGAGAAAAAGAAACGGGTGGCGGCAGGGAGTCAGGCAGTGATGCCTGGAAGGCCTATATGCGCAGGCAGACCAATACCATTAACTGGGGTAAGACCTTACCCCTAGCACAAGGAATTGAGTTTAACTAAAAAGGTAAATGACTTCTTTTACCCTTCGTAAAGCTAAACCTTCAGATCAGTCTTTTTTAGATGAAATGCTTTATCAGTCAATTTATATTCCTGAGGGTCAGCCAGCCTTGCCCAAAGAGGTTATTAAACGCCCTGATATTGCCAAATACACCAAGGATTGGGGAAAATCTGGTGATTTAGCTTTTCTGGCCTTTGATAACGATGTTCCTATAGGAGCTATCTGGCTTCGTTTGCTAAAAGCTAAGGAAAAAGGCTACGGTTACCTTAATGATGAAACACCCGAACTTGGGATAGCCATTCATCCTGCTTACCGAGGACAGGGTGTGGGTACGCTGCTTTTTGAGAAGCTTTTTGCTGAAGCAAAGTTTAGTTATCAGTTTATTTCCTTAAGCGTTTCAAAGGGCAACCCTGCCTTAAATCTCTACAAGCGACAAGGATTTAAAACAGTAACAGAAGACGATCATTCGCTGATCATGGTGAAGCATCTGCTTGAATAGCTAGGATAAGGTTGATTTATTAAAAAGCTTTGATTGCAAAATCATTCACACGGTAACAGTACAGCTCCTTCCAGTTTCTACTTTTCTCTAGGTAGTGGTAACTAAGTACTGCCCCTTTGGGACATATGCCATACTAAGCTTTAAAATCTTTAGGTTAAACTTAGGTTTACTGGAGGCAACGAGTGTCGATTTTTTTAGATATTGCACGTAACAGCGGTTTGGTGTTTGCAGGATTGGTTTCTGCAGCCATTATTTTTGCGCTTCTGGGTAAATTTTTAACTGATATTTCCCACGATCCTGATTCTGAGCATCATTAGGCTTTAGACCTAAGGCTGTAGATCTAAACCACAAACCCCCGCAACTTGCGGGGGTTTGCCTTTGTTTGAAAAAATTATTTTACTTGAAGGATTTTGGCAACAGAAGGTACACCTCTGTTGCTTACGGCAAAGAGGTAATAATAACCAGGGGTTAATACATTGTTATTGCTATGGGTTTTAAGGGTGTAGCTGGGGCCAGTTTGCCCAGTCACTTGCACATTAATCCTGCGCAAATCAGTGTTCATGGCGTGGGTATTGGCAGAGAGTTTAATCAGGCTAAAATTGCTAATGTTATTGGCATCTGTACCTGACAGGGTAACGGTGAAAGTCTGGTTGTAGCCTAAATTATTGGGCGCACCAGCGATGGTAGGGCGAGCAGCCAGACTACCATCACTATTAAAGAGGTAAGCAGGGGTGTAGATTTGTCCATCCTGATGGTCAGCAGCACAGCGGCAGAGACCACCTCCTGCAATGAGCACGCGACCATCTTGTAATAGCGTGCCTGTTGAGTGATAGTTACGAGGTACGCTCATAGCAGCTACGCTAGTCCAGCTATTGCTCGCAGGGTTATAGATTTCAGGAACCAAGCGAGATAACTCATCATTAAATTCCACACCTGTACCGTTACCGCCAATAACCAGGGCTTCGCCGGTTGGTAGTAAAACGGTGGTGTGATACGTGCGGGTATAAGCCATGTCTGGAATGCGTGTTACAACGGGATTTGCCCCATTAATATCAATGATAACGCCTGAAGAGAGGCTACCAGGGGTGCGCTCTTTGGGTGTGCCACCGGTCATTAAGATTTTGCCTTCATCCATCATGATAGCGCTGCCCCATTGGCGGTAGGTTTCGGTTGTGCCGCGGCTGCCTTTATTAAGGATGCTGCCTACACCACTTGGGTCAATTTCATCCATTTGGGTGGTAGCACCTGAGTGAAAGATTTTGCCGTTTGGCGCAACATGCATATAGGGAAACCAGTCGGGTGTTTCTAAGGTTGAGGTTTGGCTAAGGACACTGCTCAAATTAACCCCTGGTAGGTTTTGCCAGGCATTGTTACGGTAGATTTCTGATTTGCCGCCAGAGTCTGCGCCCATAGAAACCATGACTTCACCGTTAGGCATTGCTACGGCAGTACCATACCAGTGAGGGTTAATCATGTCGGCTAAACGTGACCAGCTCGAGCCGTTAAAAATGCTTACCTTACGACGACTGCTTACCCCGTCACCGCCACCGTTAGCCATAATGCGACCATCAGCCAGGGTGACAAGACCAGCACAGAACATGTCATGGGTTGGGTTATCGGCTTCAGTAAAGGTGCCGTTGCTTGGGTTATAAATGACGCCCTGGGTATAGTTGGCATTGGGCTGGCCACCAAAGCCGTTGACATCGTAAGAAGCCCAGGCAAGTACCCGACCATCGGTTAGGTTTGCCATATGGGTGGCAATAAGGGGCCAATTCTGTACGGCACCCCATTGACCCTGGGTTGCTTCAACAGCCAAAGGTGCAGCGGCTGGGTAAAGCTGGGTAGCAGGTAAAACTTGACGACTTTGTGAAGCGCTTGACCACTCGAGCTTAATCGCTGCGCCGCCCCCATTTTCGTAGTATTCAAGGCGGATGTCGTATTTTTGATTGGCACTTAGAGCAATTGTTCCCTGATTAACCGTTGGCGCTTGGTCGATCCAGCTATTAATAATGAGCTGATTGTTAATCCAGAGGCGTACGCCGTCATCACTGGTGGTGTAAAAGGTGTAAGTATTGCTATAAAGCGGTTGAATCTGACCTGTCCAGCGGATGCTAAAAGTGTCTGCGCCCATCCCTGAAATAGGTGACCCAGTAGCCCAGTCAAAGTTAAGACTAGCGTCTGTTCGTAAAATGCGTGTGCCTGTAAAGTCCATGTTGTCGTAGTATTCGCCAAGCAGACCTGTACCTGTGCCGAGGGCAATTTGGGTCGTAGCTGAAGCACTTACGGGAGCGCTCGAGCCTGCACTGTTAACAGCGGTTAATTGGTAGGTGTAAGTTGTATTTGAGGCTAAGTTTGTATCACTGTAAGGGCTTGCTGTGGGGGTAGCAATTTGGCTAAAGCTACCTGTACCTGTTTTGCGCTCTAAGACATAACTGCTTGCGCCGCTCGAGGCTGTCCAGCTTAAATTGATCTGACTGCTCGAAGTTGCTGTAGCACCAAAGTTCGTTGGGCTAGCGGGTGCTTGCACAGGTGCAGCTGAAGCAAAGCTGATGCTGTCTAAAGCACAAATACCTGCTGGAGATGAAATATAAACGGCTGCCCAGGTTAGACCTGCGGGAATAGTTACCGCTTTAGAAGCCTGTTGCCAGCTCGCGCTGCTAAAGGCTAGGGTCTCATTAATCACCTGATTTGTACTGTCAAAAGCAGCAAGCCCTACAGTGCAACTACTGGCTGAGTTGCCGTAGGCACTAAAGGTATAGCTTTTACCAACTTCTAAAAGGGCTGCAGGAATGTTTTGCTGAATCCAGCTAAAGTTACTGGCATTTAAGGCTTTGCTGCCAGCTTGAGCGCTTGTAGAAATGCTAGTTGTTCCACCAAACACTTGCCAGCTTGTTAAGTCTTGCTCAAAACCACCATTTAAAATTGCTTCGGTAGTGCTGGGAGGAGGAGGGGGAGGGGTGGTATCACCAGCGATCAGACTTAAATCATCAAACTGACATGCTTGATCGGTAGGAGACAAATAAACTGCCATCCAGCTAGTGTTAGCTGGCAGGGCAACGCTTAAGCCTTGTTGTTCAAAAGTGGCTGCGCGGAAAACCAGTTTTTGATTGAAGGTTTCGCCACTCGCACCGCCACCCGCAAAGCCTAGGGTACAGCTTGCACCATTCAGGGCTTTGCCGTAGCCTAGCAAAGTATAATTTTGACCTATTTCCACATCGGAAGCAGGGAGGTTTTGCTGAATCCAGGCCCAAGCACTGGTACTGAGTGCCTGACCGGTACCATCACGACCGGGGCTCACAGTCGCTAGCGTGCCGCCACCATACTGAACCCAGTTACCTGTGCCAGCTTCAAAATCACTATTTAAGAGCAGGTTGATTCCTGTAATTA
The DNA here is from genome assembly GCA_024642575.1 of Trueperaceae bacterium. Lineage (GTDB taxonomy): Bacteria > Deinococcota > Deinococci > Deinococcales > Trueperaceae > JAHEBB01. The sequence goes on from JAHEBB010000023.1 coordinate 8,116, forward strand.
CGGCTTGTGTATCCAGGTTTGCTAGAGGGTAAAGAACATTTTGCGGGATGATTTCAGCCTTAGCGCCATCTAGCGACCACTCGAGCTTAAGACTTGCGCTATCAGTCGTTTTTTGGAAGCTTAAACGAATGCTGTAGGCTTTGCCTGCTTCTAAATCAAGGCTCGAGCCGTTACTTACAGCCTTACCGTCAATAAAAAGCTGGGCTTTGCCTTCGCTGCTAAGCTGGAACTGATAACTACCGCTACTTAGGGGTTTTAAGTAACCCTGCCACTGAGCACTAAAGTCACCAGGCACAATGCCTCTGGCGGGGGTTGCTTTATCCCAATCAAAGAAAATATAACGGTCTACCTGATTCACCCGTACGCCGCTTAAATCATTGCTACTAAAATACTCAGCACTTAGACCCTTAGGGTCAGTTGCCATAGGTTGATTATGAGTAGGTTGATTTGCTGGGGTTGTGGTTTGACTACAGGAAGCTAAAAAGAGGGAGGCTAATAGTAAAACTAATAGCCCTAAGGATGAGCGTGATGGATTCATGAAGACTCCTTAGAGATAAGCGGTAAGGCTCTAGTTTCATTATGAGGATGACTGGGTTTAAAGGGGGTACGCTTGTCACAGGAGTAGGCGACCAGAGACTTTATTTTGCGCTGCCCTTGATTAATCCGTCCAAATTCTATATAACCAAGCGTGCTTAAAGCCTTGCAAACCTTTATCAATAATCCAAAGCCTAGTCGGCAAGAAGCGCTTGGGGTACTGCGCGCCAATTTTGCACTGATGTTTTTAGCGCAAGTGCTTATAGCCTTAGTGCTGGCTTTTTTGCTTCGTTTGGCGGGCGGAAAACAAACCACCAGTAACCTTGTTTCGCAAATTCTGGTTTTGTTTACGCTTTTTCAGTTACCTTTGGGGGTAACATTGCCCCTTTTTGCTTCCAGAACAGGGGGCAAAGGGCCAGCCCTATCAGCCACTATTTTGATGGCAGTTTTGCTTTCGACCCCCGCCTGGTTTGCCGCTTTTGCCTTTTTGATTGGTAGCAAAAGTCTCTACCTGATGATCTTGCTCTTGCTATTGGTTACCTACTACAACACAGGTTTTTTTCTCTGTGGACGGTTTGCAAGTATTGCCCTTATAGAGCCAAAAAAAGAGGATAGTGACTCTTCACTATCCTCTAAGGAATAATTTTTACTGTGCTAAGGGGATAAGCTCGAGCTTATCGAGTTTGGTGCCATCTTCCCGCTGATAAAAAACAACCTTATGGTTTCCTGCACTCAGGTTTAAAACGGCTGGGTCAGGGCCACCACGGGTCTTAAGAAAGTCTTCTACAGCTGTACCGATTGCAGTGTCCCAGAGATATGTACCAGCAACGTTGTCATCTATCACCACATGAAACGAGTTATGCGATTCGCTGGAAAAGCGCAACCAGCCTTTTAAGGTGTAGCTTCCACTGCTAGGAACATTAAAGCAAAACGAGGCAGAGTGTGGGTTGGGGGCACTGGCCTGAAATTTGAAGAAGGCGGTTGGGGTTTCAATATAAGCACCACCGCTCGAGCTTGGGCTATTTTTGATGTAAAAATCGCCTGTTAAAATGGCAGTTTCTGCCTCTTGAACCAGGCCTGCGCAGGTCGGCTCTATGGGGTCGGGGGTGGCTTCAAGCAGTTCAAGCTCGAGCTTATCTAATCTTGAATCACTTTCACGCATAAAGAAGCTTACATAGTGTTTACCTGGGCTAAGAACAACTTTAACGGGGTCATTGCCGTTGCGGTCTTTGGCATAGTCCTGGCTAAAGTTTGGAAACGGGTTGGGGTTACGCAGCCTTATGTCGCTAAAGAGATACGGAAAAGGCTCATTGTCATCAATACGAACCCAAAACGAATCATCAGAGTCATCAAAGCCAGCGACAAAGGTTTTTAGCGCATAAATGCCTTTTTTCGTAACGGTAAAGCAGTATTCCATGCGGTTAACGGTATCAGGCTGAATAATGCTGTCTTTGAGATAAGGGGGCTGATCACCGTCAGGGGTGTGTACAAAGAAGCCACCACTGGCATTAGCAAAAGCTGTCTTTTGGAGTGCGCCGTACAAGATGCCAGCTTCGGCCTCCTGGGCTAAAGGACCACAGTCAGGGTTAGGGGTTGGGTCTGGGGTTGGGTCAGGGTTTGGTGCAGGGGCGTTAACCAGTGCAAAGCTAAAACGCTGAGCATCACTACCGTTACAGCTGTTTTGCCAGAGGCTGACCCCGTTATTGGTCTTGCCATTTTTGACTTCCAAGCATTTGCCACTATGCAGAGCTACAAGTTTATAAGCGTCGCCATCTTGCACAATCTCCCAAATTTGATGGTTTGCCCCTGTCCAGCTAGCTTGTTCGACATTGCTACCATCAGCTAAACCCGCAAGCGCAACTTCCATGACTTTGTTACTATGGGCCGCCGTTAAGGTATAACCACCTGTAACTTGCTTGACTTGCCACTGCTGTCTGGGAGCATTGACACAGGTTTGCTGCTGGATGTTAGCGCCATCCTCTAAACTATTGCTCGAGACTTGAGCACAGAGCTGACTGGCAACATTTAAGATGTAAAAGCTGCTCTCGCTAATGGCCTGAGTGGTCAGATTCATCAGGTTAACTTTGTCGCTGGTATCAGCAAGCGTTTCAAAGGAACAAAGACTGTAATCGGCATGTGGCTCACAGCTCAGCGCAGAATTTGTGGCTAAAGTACTGGTTTCAGCGCTAATTTGCAAATAGCTACCCTCGGGGCGATTTTTGAAGTAAACGAAGCCATCTTTATCGCTATAGGTTTGACTTAAGAGTTCGTCATTACTTGAAAATAGCCGTACGCTGACATTGGCTAAAGGAATGTCAGAAACACTTTTTAGCCCATCGCCATTTTCGTCAAGCAATAGTTGATAGGCAGGGATTGATGCTTCCTGAGGCTTATTGACCGTGCAGGCGCTTAAGCTAATAAAAATAATTAGAGATAGAACGAGGTAAAGCTTGGGGAATGTGGTGGAGTTGGCTGGCATCTATGCTTCCTTTCAAGTCGCAAAAGATAGGGGTAAAGCTAGATGGCGTTAGTGACGCTTAGATTTAGTATAGGTTGTTGCGCAAACTTTGATTCCTCAGTTATCACAAAAACAGCTTTTCATATCCCTTTAAAAAGGCTGACGATGCTAAATATATTTGATATACCTGACGCTGTGCAGGGTCTTTTCGTCATTTTTCTAAATCTGAATTGGCTAGCTTTAGTATGAGTTTAAGCTCGAGCCTTTTTACCATCGTTTTACCTGCGTTTTTGGTCATGGGTGTAGGCGGCATCTTAGGGTATTTTTTTAAGCCAGATGTTGTTTCGATTAACCGAATTGCCCTGTACGCGGCTGTTCCTGCCTTACTTTTTAATTCGCTCTCTACAACAGAGCTTCATTTGCTCAGTGTAGCTAGACTGGCAAGTGCTTACCTTGTCTATCTGTTTAGCATGTTTTTTCTATCATGGCTTATTTCACCGAAAGTCAAGCCTGAGCGCAGGCGTGGTTTTATAACAACCAGCATTTATGCCAACAGTGCCAATTTACTTTTGCCTGTGGTGAGTTTTGCCTTTGGCGATGCAGGGCTCGAGCGTGCCCTGATTCTTTACGCCATTACCAGCGTTGCTATGTTTACCACCGCGCCCATTGTCCTTACAGGCGGATTTTCTAACGGTCTATCGCTTAAAAAGCTTCTCGGTCTGCCCGTTATATGGGCAGCAACCTTTGGTCTTGGCTTTAATTTGCTCGGTTTACACTTGCCCATAGGTGTGCAGCGAGGTATAGAAATTACCAGTCAGGCTGCTGTGCCTATGGTGCTTATGGTTTTAGGCATGAACATACAGCGCTCAGGCATAAGCCTGCCCGAAGCGCTCAACTACTGGGCAACCGTAGTCAGTCTTTGTTTGGGGCCGATAGTGGCTTACCTGCTTGGTTTTGTCTTTGGTTTAAGAGGGCTTGATCTGGCAGTCCTAACGCTAATAGGCGCTATGCCACCAGCAATAAATACCTTTATGTTAGCGCTCGAGTTTAAGGCAGATGCCAACAGTGTAGCGAAGACCGTCATTTTATCTACACTGGTTTCTCTGCTGACGATTTCGGTGGTGGTGGTGTTTGTGCAGAGGTTGGTTTAGAACCATTCTGAAAAAGGGTTAAGATTTTAGCCAGACTTTTGTTGGAATTAGCCTGAAGTTTTGCCTCTCCTGCGAGCCCTGTTGATTAAATACTGAAAATATAGGAGAGCCAAAAAGGGGCATGCCAGTCAAAGCCTTTTAGATCTGTATCTAGCATGAGCGATTTCAAAATCAACACAAGATGTGGATGAATCAAGCCTTTAGTCCAATTCCATAGTCTCTTTGATAAACTCCTTAATCAAAAACATCACTTTTCTAGCACTGGGCTAAGGTTATTTTAGCTATTAAGAGTTAGGGTCAATTTAGCTCAGCAATATTTAATAGGATCTATAACTCAAATATTACATGGATTCAAGTAGCATTGTTAAGTTTACGGAATATGCAGAGCTTACTTTCTATATTTCAAGAAGTGCTATATTTTGAACCAAGTAAGGTGTAGGCATGGCTAAAAATACAGAAGCCCCATTTTTTATTGTTGGATGTTCTTGGTCAGGAATAAAGGTAATCAAAAAAGTACTTTTAAGACATCCCAATTTATATAGTTTTGAATCTACTAATTTTTATCGCTGGACTGAGCCTTTTGGGAGTAAAGCATTTGAAAGAGGTTATTTGAATGCGCCTTCTTTAAAACTAAATTGGCAACGAGATGGGCTCGAGCCAGAGCAAATAAAAGATATGTTTGCTAGTGCAGAAGTGCGCCATCAACTCAGCAAACAATATGCTAGAAGATATGCTAGAAGGAATAGTGTCCTAGCAAAGCGATGGTTTGACGCTACACCCCAAAATGTTTATGGTTTGTTGCTCTTAAAAGCACAGTTCCCTAAAAGTAAAATCTTACATGTCGTTGCCAATCCAATAGATACTGTCGCAAGCCTCATCTATAATCCTTCTACTACTAAGATGACTCTCGTAGCAGCCGTTAATCAGTGGTTAGAGACGATGCAAATTATTCAAATCTATAAAAGAACGAAACGTAATGATCTCATTGAAATTAAGTACGAAGATTTTTTGTCAGAACCAGAACAAACAATACGCACCTTGCTTACTGATCTCAAAGAAGATAGTGATGCTTTTGACTTCTCGAGGCTTAGAAAAACAAACAAGGTTAGGGAAATTCCTCAAGATGTGCTCCTAGATAGGCGTAAACGTAGTGGTTATGCATCTTTGTTGTCTGACGATGACATTGCTTATATATTAAAACACTGTAAGGGTCTTATGAAAGCATATGGTTATGAGATTCCAAGCCTTTCAAAAACTCGAGCTAAGTATTCGGAAATAGATGCTTCAAACTACCAGAGTTTTATGCAAAACTTGGGGGAACAGAATAATTGAAATAAGCTGAGGTGCTGGATAACATTTTGACTTATTTTCATAAGTAGGACAAGGCCTTATTGCAATCTTATTTTTTGACGATAATTTCTTGACCTTTAATAGGCAAACCTGTTACAAAGACCTCTAGTTTGCTACTTGAACCACTAAGATTTTCTAGGTTGAGTTGATAGCTAATGGTATTTCCCTCAATAAGGGTTGGTGAGGGGGCAGGTGTTGAATTACAGGCACTCAGCCCAGCCGACAAGAGAATGATTAGGATAAAACTCAGGCGTTTTCGGTTTATCATAAATCCTAGAATTCCTAGAAGGGCGAGGGCATAGCTCGAGCCATATAGCCCGACTGTTAGCGTATTATTGATATCAAAACTTATGATAAATTGAGCCTTCACAGCTGCTTCTAAGGTTAATTCCTTGTCCAGTTTGAGAGTCAGAAAACCATTATCTTCAGAGAAATTCCCAAGTGAAAGTTTGCTGTCTTCGCTGCCAAGTTTGCCATCCTGATTTTTATCTAAGTAAAAGCTAACAGCCTTAATATCAAGAGCGTCATTGCCTGAGCCAGCTATGCTCAAAGTTATGTCATTAAGTCTACTGTCTTTGTCTGATACGAGGCTAAAGGCTAAAGCAACTACATCTTTTTGACCTTTGGTAGCCAAAACTTTTGTGTCTTCACCTAATCTTGTTACCATCAGTTTTGTATCGCTGAGTTCTTGAGGGGCTTTTTCATTACTGTCAATTTGTAAGAGATAACTAACCAGTTTATCGATCTCGCTATCGGTTAGTTGAATACCTTTATGAGCTTTGACAGCATCAGCTAGGCTAAGCGCAGAACCGTCATGCAAATAAGGAGCGGTTGCCCAGACATCTCTTAAGGTAGGCGTATCAATGCCAGTTAGAGGTTTGTTCAGACGTTTACCACTGCTTAGTTTAAGGGTCCCTATATCATGGAAAACATTTAGTGCACTGTCAGTAAAGGGGTTACCACTATGACAAGCAATACAGCCTGAACTTTGGAAAATACGTTTGCCAATTTGGGCTTCTGGGCTTAAGCTTCCATCTTCATTACGATAAGGACTAGGGGCAAAGCTATCAAGGGATGCCACGTATGCAGCCATTGCGTCCAGGTCTTCACTAAGACCAGCTTTTGGATTACCTAAAGGCTCAGCTCGGGTTCCTGCATGGAAAAGGTTTTCAGAAAGAAGCCCCGTGCCATTTCCCAGGGCACGCATTTGACCTTCAAAGTCCTGGACTTCATCAAAATTACCACTCCAGTGCAAAGGACCTTGGTTCATGCCACCTCGACCTCTTAAGCTAATGGTATTTCTTAGACCTTCACCTAGGTTAGTAAAATCCCAAATACGACCATCTTGCTCACCGTCATTGTGGCAGGAGGCGCAGCTTATATAGTTATCTTTGCCTATGCGGTCATCAGCCGCATCATAGAAAAGTTGTTTGCCACGTAAGATTTGAGCACTCAAGCGATCATTATCAACAGACTTTATACTATTTAGGAGTTTGAGGGCTTCAGGATTAGGCTTATTATCCTTGACTAGACTGGAAATATCATGCACGGTAACGGTTCTAGCCATAAAGTTATCGACGTACAGCGTCATGCCGTCGGCAGATAAGGCCAATCCTTGAGGAGCAAAATCGGTTTCGAAGCGGAATAGTTCATCGTTATTATAGACATCTACAACGGCAACTTCGCGGCTACCCTCTAACGCGATAAAAAGATAGTCACCATAGTGACTAAAGACGGCAGCGCTGGCAATACCGCCATTATCAAAGTCAATACGTTTACTAACATCTGAAGCAAGATTAGCAAGATCAATCGGTGAGCTGATGCTGCGAATTGTGTGCTCAAAGGTCAAGTTTTGACCATTGCGAAAATGGCCTCTTGTTATATCATCCTGTTTTGAAGGAATCCAGGCAGTTTTTCCGTCAGGTGAAATGACAGCAGCACCAAGATAGTTAGCAATTCCACTTCCAGAAATGGTTGCAAGAGGGTCAATTACTTTATTTAGTGTGATGGTATCTTCCAGGTTTAAATTTGCCGAAAGGATCATTAGCTCAGCGCCTTTTGAGAGGCTTTGTTTATCGGTGATTTCATCTTGAACTGGGGAAGTAATATAGCGTGTTACAAGTATTTTGTTATCAGCAGAGAGTGAGAGGTGTCTAGGATTAGCCCCAATATTTACATGTCCTACAAGGGTACCGTTACTGGCAAGTTTGATAACTTCGCCTCGAGCCTCGAGCACTACATAAACAAAGTTCCCAGTGTTATCAGCGACAATGCCATAAGGCTGCGAGGCATAAGGGAGTTTAAGTGTACGAATCGTATTTAAATTATTTTTGTTTATTAGGGTCAAGCTGGCATCAAATTTATTGCTAACCCAGATTTGATTGGCAACGAGTGTGAGTGCCCTAGGGCTTTGACCGACTGGGATTTCCTGAAGTTTGGTATTGGTTTTGGCGTCAATGACGGTGACGGAATTGTTATCGGGGTTGACTTTCCAGACGCGGTTTTGCTCACTGTCATAGAGAATAGTGCTCGAGCTTTTAGGCTGATTAACAGTAAAGGGATTATAGATGAGTTGTTTGGTCTCGAGCTTAACTTCTTTACCTGTATCATCAGTTGCTATGACGTTTATGGCATAGTGGCCAGGCTTGCTAAACGTATGCATCAAAGTAGGTTTATTGCTGTAATCACCATAAGCTTCATTATCAAAAGACCAGCGAAATCTAGGATTTAAGCCGCCTTTGAAGTTAAGGGTGTAAGTCACAGCACCTGTCTCCCGAGGGGACGTAGGGAGAGGCTCGAGTACCAATTCGGGGATGCCTTCGGTGCTAATAATCCAACTAAAGCTAATATCTCTGACAAAACCACTTTGGTTTTTAGCAGTAAGGGTAACGGAAAAATTGCCAGCGCCTAAGATCGTGCCTTTAATTTGACCATTATCAGGATTAATACTAAGACCATTGGGTAAGCCTTTCGCGCTAAAGCTGATTTTTTCACCCTGAGGGTCAGAGGCTTCAATGGTTAAGTTGACAGCATCATTATAGCTTCCTGTTTGCTTGCCTGGGTTTTTAATGATTGGTGCTTTGTTTTGCAGGCTAATTATTTTCCCTTCTGAGGGAACGCCGTTTTCATCAAAGATGAAAATAAGGTAGTAGCCAGGGGGAGCAATATCAGGACTGCTTGGAGCAGTTATAGTAAGGCCCGAGTCGTTTTGCTTAAACTCGAGGTTCATAAACCGTTGACTCATATTCCAGGAGTGGGTGGTTGCTCCTGTTTTAAGGAAACTGACTTTGCTGACTTTGCTTGCCCCACTAAAGTTGAGATTAAAGCTAGCTTGATAGGTAAAGTTTTGAATGTTTTCAATTGCTGGCCTTGGAGCTAGTTCGCCTGAACCATCTTTTTTAAATAGATAAGGAGGGTAGTAAATTTCTCCGTTGAAGTTAGCTGTTTCTTCTGGCCTATCGCCCCCTACAGCTAAAACGGTTGCATCGGGTAATAAGAGTGCAGTTGAGTGATACATCCGTGAGCGGTTGGCAGAAGCAGCCAGTGACCACTTTTCCGTTGTGGGGTTCCAAATTTCACTTTGGTATATAATGCTATCCATCGCATTAATGCCCCGACTACTGCCGCCATTAACAAATATCTGACCATCTGCAAGAAGGGTCGCATCGGGAAACTTGCGAGGGTTTGACATATCATCAACTTTTTTCCAAACAGGGTTGTCACCATTGATGTCAATGGTTTCGGCATTTGCTCTGGCGATACTGTCATTGCCCCCACCTAGAATCAAAATCTTGCCAATGTCATACATGACCGCGCTGCCAAAACCCATACCGGTAGCACTGTTTCTCGAGCCTGCAAAGCGCATGGCGCTTGTATCAGTATTAAGAAAAGCAAAGCGTGTTTGGGCAAAGAAGACTTCACTGTTGGGTGCCGCAAAAACAAAAGGATAGCTCCAGTTTTGCTCAAAAAAGGTTTTAAAAGCCTCTAGACCAGTGAGAATACGCCAGCCTGTTTTGGGGTTCCAAATCTCTACCCCGGTTGTAGGTTGCTGATTAACATCATAACCACCGAAAACAGCGACTTCGCCATTTGGCAGATTTACGAGCGTTGGATACCAACGACCCCTTGTCATTTGCAAAGGAGACTTTGTTAGTTGACCCGTCTGATAGTTATAGAGATTTGTATCAGCATTTCCCTTAAAGGCATTTTGATTAAGGTCATGTTCATAGGTGAGGTCGCCGCCAGCAATCATCAAGGTGCCATCAGGTAAAAGACCAACAGCACCACAAAAAATATTAGTGCTTGTTGCGTTAGGCAAGGTAGTATGAGAGCTAAGGCCAATACCTTTGCTTGGGTCCCAAACATCATGATGAAAGGCCTCTAGCTCTAGGTAAGTAAATAAGTCTTTGGGTTGGGTACCAAAAGAAAAAACTTTGCCATTGGGTAAAAGGGCTGCGTGTATGGCGATAAAAGGCCAATCAAAAACTTCGGACCAAGCACCCTTTTGCTGAGCGTCAGCTGTCCCTTTTATTGCCTGAGCCCTCAGCGTAGAATCGTTGTAAGTTTTTAACCAGCTTTTTGAACCTGTTGCTAAGGCATCTTCATTTTGTATTAATTCTGACGAGATTTGACTTTTAGTGCTTGGATCATCTTCAGCTACAAGAGTTTTAGTTTGGGAACAACTTATAAGTAAACCAAAGAGCAAGAGGGTCAAATAAAAAACGACCGACTTTAACCTCACCAAGAACATCCTGATCTCAGTATGCTTGATATTTTACTTGGCTCAGGTGCAGCTATCACAAAAAGGTTTGGGCTAAGTCTTTAGCCATAAAAAGCTCAGTTTTAAAGATGCGTAAGCTGCTGCTGACATTACGCCAGCTTATCCTTGATAAAGTAACGTTTTGAGGATAGCTATGTTTGCAGCCCCCGAAGGAACCCGTTTTGTTTTGCCACCCGAAGCCAGGCAGCGTGCCCAGCTGGTTGAAAAGCTCCAGCGTCTTTATGACACCTGGGGTTATGCCAGGGTCGATACGCCCATGCTCGAGCCTTATACCCCCAAGCATCCTCGGGCTGAGCAGTCATTTAAACTGAGTGACCGTGACAGTGGCGTTTTAAGTCTGCGCTCAGACTTCACCACAGCACTTTCGGCTTTGGTTGAAACGCATTTTCCTAATGAGCAGGCACCGATGCGTTTTCAGTATGAAGGGCATTTGCTTTTAGCCATCAAAAACCCAGATCTTGCCAGAACGCGGGAGTTTACTCAGCTAGGGCTCGAGCTTATTGGCGTTTCGAACGCTCGAGCTGACGCTGAGCTGATTCATTTGGCGCGTGAATCGGTAAGGGCTGTAGGTTTGACACCACGTGTTGAACTGGGAAATCCTGGTTATGTACAAGTTTTGTTTGATTTAGCAGAGATTCCAGAAGTTTTGCAAGAATCCTTGGCTGATGCTATTGACCGAAAAGATGAAGCCACTTTAGAAAACCTTTTGCATTCGGTGGAGATTTCCTCGGAGCTTTACCGCGCTCTTAAAACCATTCCTGATTTATATGGCAATGTGCAGATTTTGGAAGAGGCCAAAAAACTTACACCCTGGCCTGAAGCAAGAGCCAAGCTCGAGCGTATCGAAGCGGTACTGGCGGAGTTTGAAGATGATAGTGAACTTCTCATTGATCTGGGTATGGCAAGACGTTTGAGTTATTACACGGGTATTACTTTTAGAGCCTATACCTTTGATTTTGGTCAACCGCTGTTAGGCGGTGGGCGCTATGATGGTGTTTTACTACCTTACGCGGCTGGTTTTGGCATTGGCTTAGAGCGTTTACTGAGTGCTTTACCTCAAAAAGGTGAGCGTATGGTAGCCGAAGTGATTACGCTGGATGATATTCCGGCCAGAGCGCTGCGCCAAGCCGGTGTTTGGGTTGAGCGTGCGCTCTCGACTGACCTTGCTGAAGTGAAGGCCTATGCCAAAAGCAAGGGGATTTTGTATCTTTTGACCGATAAGGGGCTCGAGCCGCTAAGCGAAAAAGCCGTACCTGAGCGCCTTGAGAACCTTCTGGAGGCTAAAGGTGCATAAGCTGATATTGGCCTTGCCCAAAGGCCGCGTGCTAAAGGAAAGTGTCACCCTTTTAGAAAAGGCCGGCTTAAGCCTTGCTCTGTCTGAAGATGACCGCGCCCTTACCCACGACTCTGCCGATGTGCGCATTTTGGTCATGCGCAATGCCGATGTGCCCACTTACGTTGAACTAGGCGTTGCCGATGCGGGCATTGTTGGTAAGGATGTACTTTTAGAGTCAGGGAAAACCATTTATGAACCCGTTGACTTAAACATTAGCCACTGTCGGATGTCGTTTATCAGGCAAGTCGGCGCAAAGCTTGAGGTTCGGCGGGTCGCCAGCAAGTTTCCTAAAGTTACCCAGGACTACTTGCGAAAGATGGGGAGCAGTGCCGAGGTAATTAAGCTATCAGGCAATGTCGAGCTTGCCTGTTTAACAGGTTTAGCCGATGCAGTGGTTGACATAGTGCAAACAGGCAGCACCTTAAAGGCCAATCAGTTAGAAGAAGTCGAGGTCATTTTTCACTCGAGCGCCCGCTTTGTGGTCAATAGGGCAGCCCTTAAACTTAAAGCTGAGCGTTTAAGACCGTTAATTGAAACCTTAAGAATCTTAGCCAACACCTAAAGGCAAGCCAGCAGAACTTTTAGATTTGCCTGAGTCTGTATACTTTTAGCTAATGAGGTTTTACAGGTCGCTTTTTTTTCTCGTTTTATTAGCTTTTTCTCACACTTTTGCGCTTACTCCCCCCAAACTTTTTAATCAACCCTGGGAAGATTTAAGCATTTTTGAACAAGATCTTGTTTCAAGCTATCAAGGCTTAAGCTCTCAGTTTCCCGATTTAAGCATTTATCATCTGGATGTAAGCCTAAGTGATGACCTTGCTACCCTAACAGGTCAAGAAGAAGTCTTATTTACCAATACCACAGGCAAAGCTTTAAGCGATTTGGTGTTTCGGCTTTACCCCAACGCCTTAGGTAGTCGCCTGACAGTTAAAAGGGTTGAGCTTGAGGGGGTTTTGAGTATTGGCAGGCTCGAGCGTTTCAACACAGTCTTTCGAGTTTTTTTACAAGAACCTTTGCTGCCAGGTGACAAAATTGTGGTAAGCCTGACCTTTAGTACCCAGATTGGTCAGGGAACCGAAAGTTATGGTCGTCTGGCTCTTTACAATGAGTCTTTAAGCCTGGCCCACGCTTACCCAGTTTTGGCGGCATTTGAAAAAGGAGAATGGCTCACGGACGCCCCTTCACCTATGGGTGATCCGAGTGTTTTAGAGGCTGCTTATTATCTGGTACGGGTAACTGCGCCCAAAAACCAGACGATTATTGCCTCGGGAAGTCTGCTAGATAGTCAAGAAAGTATAGACAGGCAAACGCTTTCTTTTAGCGCCGGCCCTGCCAGAGAGTTTTTTCTGGCGAGTGTTAAAGGCTATGTTCAGGTAAGCAAAGTAGTCGGTGAAACGGTTATACATGTGTATTTGCCAGAGCGTTTTGATCATGCTGCTACCGCCAGCCTGGATTTTGCTGCTAAGGCCTTAGCGCGTTTTTCAAGCCTAGCGCCTTACCCTTACCGTGAACTGGATATCGTGTCTATGCCTATTCTGGCAAGTGGCATCGAATTTCCGGGCGTTTTTAGTTTGACGAACCGTTTGTTTAGTAACCCTTCGGGATCGCTCGAGTCTGTGCTGGTACATGAAACCGCGCATCAATGGTCGTATAACTTGGTGGGGAGTGATCAGGTAGAAGAACCCTGGCTAGATGAAGCGCTCGCCCAGTACCTCACCTTGCTCTATCACCGCAGCAATAATACAGGACGTTATGTCGAAGACTATCTAGACTTTTGGGATGCCACCTGGCAAGATTCAGCTAACCCTTTAGATAAGATTGGTTACCCTGTAAGCCATTATGATGAAGTGTCTTATAGCGGTATTGTTTATGGGCGAGGTCTTTTTTTCTTTTTGGCTTTAGAAGATCTGATGGGTAAAGACGTTTTAGAGCGTGCCTTAAGCCATTATTATCAAAAGTATAGTTGGCAATTTGTTAACGCTAAGGATCTTAAAACTCAACTGGAAATCGCTTGCACTTGTGATTTGACCGCTTTATTTAATGATTGGGTTAAACCAGAATATTAGACTGAGTTCAAAACGTATAGACTTGTGTATAAAGCGAGTAAGACTTCCGTTAGTCACCTTGACTAGACTCTTAGAGGATGCATTAAAGGGCAAACTTAAGCCCAGCAAAGAACAAAACACCCAGCCATAAATATTGCTACATCTTTTCAGGTGCGTTCTCAAGGCATACCCCTTGGTTAGGCACACATACGATTGTGCCGATTGGAGAACCTATGAACCTAAAGACGAAACTCGAGCTTAAAGATTTTATTAGCGCGGTCTATCACTGCTCGGACCCTAGTGACTATCATGACTTGATGCATAAAATCAAAGGTGCCGAAGAAAAAAATTGCCCCGTGTCTAGCATCATGGCGCTTTACTTTATTAAGGATCTGTATAGCGAAGATTCATCTGACTATGCCAATATTAACCGCATTACGACTAATCTTGAGGCGTTTGCTGAAGACCTTTACACCACCAGTCGTTTTATTCGAGCCTTAAGTTTTAAAGCGCAATTTTGAAAGGCTTTCGCCAAACTTTTGTTTGTACAAGCGTTTAAAGTGCCAAGCAGCTTCAAAACCACAGTGCTCGGCAACCTGTTTGGCGGTAAGGGTTTTAGTGTCTAAAAGGTAAAAGCCATGCTCGAGCCTCAGCTTCTACTCATATTGCAAGGGTGTTAGTCCTGTTTTTTGCTTAAAGGCGCGGCTTTGATTGCGCTCGCCTTGCCAAATCTTTTAATCACCCAAATCTTCTAAATACAAAGCCTCATAATAATGTTTCAGTAAATAATTTTGTACCTGATGCACCTCTCAGTGTAAATGACCCCGATACTTTAAAAAGATACTGTTTTGAGGGCTCGAGCTTTTCAAGAAGCTGCTTCTTGGTCAGGGCAAAAGTTTACGCAAGGCCAGAATCGTTCCGAAATGCAATCCTTCATGGAAGTTATTAAAAATAACGGCTTCCTCAAAACTATTAAGCTGAAACCCTGTTGAGGTGGTATAGGGGGTAAAGGTCTGAAAAATGCCTGCCTTATAGTCAGCTTCAAATTGCTCGGGTAAAGTCGTTAAGAAATCTTGAACAAGCCCTCTATCGGGTGTAT
>JAHEBB010000349.1 GCA_024642575.1 Trueperaceae bacterium
ACTTTAGTAAAGCATTAGCATGGGCGCAAAAACAAGGCTTAAAAGCAGATGATGAACTTAGCTACTTGCGTGAGTTTGAGCATATGACCTTAGCAAGAGTTTTTATTGCGCAGTACCAACAGGACAAGAAAAACGAACCCATTGAAACGGCAATCAAGCTACTAGATCGACTGTTTGAAACAGCAGAAGCAGCTAACAGAATGGGCGTTGTCACAAGCATTCTTATTTTACAAGCGCTCGCACATTACGCTAAAAAAGAAATTGCTGCCGCACTCGAGCCATTAACTCAGGCTTTGAAGCTCACTGAACCCGAAGGCTATATGCAAACCTTTCTTGATGAAGGGTTCGCGATGAAAGAGCTATTATCTGAAGCAAAAACTCAGGGAATAATGCCTGCCTATGTAACGCAACTATTACTTGCCTTTGAAACTCAAGAAAAACTAAACGACAGCTCTGACTTACTAACTCAGGCATCAAACCAAGCACTTAGTGAACCCTTGAGTGAGCGAGAATTAGAAGTTTTAAGACTTTTAGCCGAAGGGCTTTCCAACCGTGAAATTAGTAAGAAGCTCTTTCGTGCACTTGACACTATTAAGGGATATAACCGCAATATCTTTGGCAAACTTCAAGTTCAAGACCGCACAGAAGCCGTTGCAAAAGCACATGAGTTAAATTTACTCTAAGCAAATCAGTACAAAACACTCTGATTAACACCCCCGATTAACACCCTGATTAACACCTCGGTGTCTATGTTTTGACACCTGTACATAGCTATTGTCTTTCTATACCAGCTGAAGAACCTAACACCCTAGGTCAGATCTCAGGTGGAAGCAAGGAGAAAAGCTTATGTATGCCAACAATTATGTACTTGAATACTTAGCCAAAAATCGTGTCGAGCAATATCGTATTGAAGCCAAAGGGCAGAAGTTAGTAAAGCAACTAATGTCTTGGCACAAACAAGGCAGATTCCTCTCTCATATCAGGGATATTCAAACGCAATACGAACTTTCACTTTCGGCACGATATGACTTACCACATTAAGATAAAAGGTCATCTTGATGCAGTGTGGAGTGATTGGTTTGAGAATTTGACCCTGAGCCAAGAAGATGATGGAAACACCCTCTTAATCTGCCAAGTAGCTGACCAACCTGCCCTGTTTGGGCTCTTAAGGAAAGTGCGTGATTTAGGCATAACCCTTATTTCAGTCACTAGAGTAGATGAACCAAACACATCTAACGTTAATCACAGCTAGCCAAAAACACTCAAAAGGAGAAAGAAATAATGAATATCAGTGTAAATTCAAGTTCAATTAGCAAGATAGCAAGATTCTCAGGGTTTCTGTATTTGTTCATTGCAGTTTGTGGCGGCTTTGCCTTTTTTGCAGGCTACGAGAATCTGCTTGTACCAGAGGATAGCGCAGCAACAGCCAATAATATTATCAACTCAGAGGCAATATTTCGCATTGGCTTTGCTGGCGACGCACTCACCTTTTTAGGCGAAATTGTATTGACCATTCTGCTTTACCAATTGTTCAAACCCGTAAGCAAAACATTTTCTCAAATTGCGGCATTTTCCAGACTGGCAATGACTACGATGATTGGTATGAATTTGCTAAACAAGCTAATTGTCTTGCACCTTTTAAACAGCGCTGACTACTCGGCTATATTCACAACAGAGCAATTACATGCACTCGTAAATCTTTTTATGACTGCTTATGGCTTTGGCAGTCTCATTTGGGGCATCTTCTTTGGCCTGCACCTATTAATCATTGGGTATTTGATTTTCAACTCGAGCTACTTCCCTAAACTTTTAGGTATTTTGTTTGCATTTGCTTCCTTTGGCTATCTTATTGACAGCTTTGGAACCTTTCTACTTCCCCAATTTGGGGCATTCTACACCGTGGTCATTCTAGCAACGATTCCAGCAGAATTAGCATTTGCTTTTTGGCTCTTGATTAAAGGTGTCAATGGTAAGCAGTGGGAAAAACGTGCACTTGTTCCTGCACTCTTGTAAAACGCCTTTTTCAACTTAGATATTCATAAAGGGAGAACTACTTATGACTTCAGAAAAAATTGCCAGATTCATCTTAGTTATTTCACTAGGACTTGCCGCCATTATCGTCATTTCATCATTCTTTTTACCAAGTAATAATGAAATGCAAGCAGTCACTTTTTTACTTCTAACTGCCTGGCTTATACCTTTTAGTTACTTGCTTAGGTTAAAAAGAAAATCATCAGCTCAAGCCCCAAATGACAAGGAGGGAAAGTAATGAATCAAGGGATAGCAAGACTCACAGGCATCATTTACCTCATTCTTATAGCCGCAGGCATTTACGCTACCGTATTTATCCGCTCGAGCCTCATTGTTTCAGGAGATGCTGTCACCACCGCTCAAAATATCATGGCGTCCGAAGGACTGTTTCGAGTGAGCATTGCCAGCGATCTCATCATGATTATTGCCGATGTCGCCCTCGCCGTACTCTTTTATGTCTTGCTCAGACCGGTGAGCCGCACGCTTGCTCTGGTTGCTACCTTTTTTAGACTGATTCAAGCTGCAATTTTGGGCATCAACCTGCTGAACTTGTCGATTTCTTTAGAGTTTTTAACTGCGAATAACTCAGGTTTTGAAGGTGCACAGTTAAACAGCTTGGCAAACGTCTTTCTTAATGCACAAGATATTGGCTATGACCTTGGACTGGTCTTCTTTGCTATCTCGCTAGCAGCACTTAGCTATCTGCTTTACACCTCGCGCTATGTTCCCCGTTTCCTATCTGTTTTGCTGGCAGGGTCAGCACTGGTTTATCTCGCAGGCTCCTTTGTCACGGTACTTGCGCCGAGGCTTAGCAGAATGCTCGAGCTGGCTTACATCTTGCCCTTTATCGCTGAACTAGGTATTGCGCTTTGGCTTATCATTCGTGGGGTTAACACTCGAGGACAAAATAATCAGCCTTCATTCAATAACTCACGGAACGAATATGCATGAAAGTGGTTGGCTTCACCTAGAACGACTCAGCAGATTCAATACACGAAAAAGGAGAACTAACCATGACTTCAGAAAAAGCATCCCAACTCATCTTACTTGTTTCCTTAGGATTTGCTGCCGCCATTGTCTTCTTGTCCTACCTTTTTCCTAACACCAACGACTCGCAAACGCTCACGCTTGTACTCATCACTATCTGGTTTATACCTTTTAGCTATTTACAAAACATCAAAAGAAAATCTATTAATAAACCTCTACTTGAAGAGGAAAAGGAGTAATCATGAAAGCTATTGTTTGCCCACGTTACGGTTCACCTGACGTCCTTAAATTTCAAGACGTTGCTAAACCCAGCCCTAAAGATGATGAAGTTCTTGTCAAAGTTCATGCTGCTGGCGTCAATGCCGGTGACTGGCATCTCATGCGGGCTGACCCTTTCTTAATTCGTTTGATGGTTGGTTTAACAAAACCCAAGCAGCCCATTCTCGGCGGCGACTTCGCAGGACAAATTGAAGCTGTTGGTAAGAATGTAAGCCATTTTAAAGTCGGCGATGACGTCTTTGGTGCAAGCTCTAACTTTGGTACTTTTGCAGAATATGTCGCTGTTTCTGAAAACGCCATCGTTTTGAAGCCAAAGAATATGACCTTTGAACAAGTTGCAGCCGTTCCAACCGCAGCCATGACCGCCTTACAGGGTTTACGTGACCACGGCAAGATTAAAGCAGGGCACAAGGTACTCATTAATGGGGCATCAGGCGGGGTTGGCTCGTTTGCGGTGCAGATTGCCAACGCTCTTGGGGCTGAAGTGACAGGGGTATGCAGCAGGGGCAAAATGGATATGGTGCGCTCGCTTGGTGCAGACCATGTGATTGATTACGAAAAAGAAGACTTTACAAAAACAGGGCAGCAGTATGACTTGATTCTGGGTGTGGGTGGCTATTACCCACTTGCGGATTACAAACGCGCCTTAAAACCTAACGGCATTTATGTCATGACAGGTGGAGAAACAAAACAGATGTTTGAAACCATGTTCCTTGGCTCTTTTATGTCTATGACTAGTAGTAAAAAAATCACCAACTTTATTCAGAAGATAAGCAAGCAAGACTTACTGTTTTTAAAAGAGTTGCTCGAGCAAGGCAAAGTCAGTCCTGTGATAGACAAAAGCTATCCACTCGCTGATGTTCCTAAAGCCATCACTTATCTTGAAAGTGGAAAAGCCAAAGGGAAACTTGTTATCAAGATTGAGCCTACGGCAGCTCCAACTTTTACTGAGCCAAATTCTGAAAACGTACAAGCCTCTTACACCTATAACGCGGGAATGCAGTAGTTGCCGCTAAAGTTTCATTTGGTTGGAGTAAACCATGACGTCTCTGTACAAAACACCTGAAAGCAAAAAAGAAATTTTAGCCTTGTACCAAGCAAAGCTTGATTCCTTGAAGATTGACTATCTAGAGGAAAATGTAAACACGCAGTTTGGCTCAAGCCATGTCATCATAATAGGAGACGCAACCAAGCCGCCTTTGATTCTAGTCCACGGTTCCAATGGCTGTGCTCCTATTGCACTTGATGTCTACCCAAACTTATCTCAGCACTATCAGGTGTTTGCTGTTGATGTGATTGCCCAGCCCAACAAAAGCGCTGAAACCCGCCCAAGTATGAAAGATACATCTTATGGCATTTGGATGAATGAAGTTATTGCTGCATTAGGGCTTAATGATGTAACAATGGTCGGATTTTCGCTAGGTAGCTTTATCATCTGGAAAACACTGCTCGAGGACGAATCAAAGATTAAGCAAGCCTATCTCATTGCACCTGTGGGTATCGTAAGTGGGAACCCTCTTAGGGCTATGCTCGATATTTTCATACCGATGAAGCGTTTTATCCGTACAGAAAACCAAGCTGATCTTGACCGTGTGATTGATGCTTTATTTTCAGAGCGAGATGATTTTGCAGCCCCGTTTCTGGCAAAGGTGCTTCCAAACTTTGATTTAGATTTTACGCCTATCCCCAACATTAGCAAAAAAGAAGCCAAGCGTATCTCAACACCTTTGACCATTATGGGTGCTGAACACGATGTTCTGGGACCAGGCAAAAAGCTTTTACGGCGTGCAGAGGAAATATTTCCTAGCTTAAAACAAACCACACTCCTTGAAGCTTCAAAGCATGTTCAGAGCGTTGGAGATAATCAAAGGGTTGAAAACCTAATCCTGAGTGGATAACGTCTGGCTCGAGTCATGTACGTATCTGAACTATGGCCACTAGGAAATATAGAAAGGTAAGCTCAAATGCCCAGAAAGAAACAAGTAATTCAAGTACTCCGAATCATCATGCCAACTCTCGGGATAATTTGTGCCATTATATTGGCACCTTGGGACGGAATATGGGCTTGGATAAAAACCTTACCTAATACTGTCCAAGAACAAGTTAATGACGCAATTAGTCATGGCTTGGATGGCATTATTGTGTATGTAGATAAAGCAGGTGAAGCACCCGCATTTTATACAGCGGGCTGGAAAAACCGAGAAAATCAAATACCAGCTGACCCGCAATCCTTATTCAAGATTGCCAGTATCAACAAGTTATATGTTGCTGTTGCGGCAGCCAAACTAGTCAATGCCCAAATCTTGTCACTCGATGATACGCTCGCAGATCACTTGCCAGAACTTATGGGAAGAATTGAAAATGCCGACACCATCACCTTGAAATTAATGTTGCAGCATCGGAGTGGCATTCCCAATTTCACTGACCATCCTGATTATCCTTGGGGTGACCCACCTCAAAGCAGTAGTGAAGTACTCGAGTATGCCGTAGATTTACCCGCAGTCTTTGAGCCAGGTGAAAATTATGGCTATTCAAATACTAATTATTTTCTGCTTGCGGAAATCATCGACAAGGTGCTGG
>JAHEBB010000350.1 GCA_024642575.1 Trueperaceae bacterium
CTTGGTTGTTTCGGGTGTTTATGTTGGACAGTAAAAAGTAAGGATAAAAAATGCTGATGATTAACTTGGTTTAAAACGAATAAAGGCTAAGTAGGAACAAGAAATTAGTATCACATTTGTAGACATAAGTTCATATTCTTGATAATATCTAGTTTATGAACAATCCACTTGGAGGTGGTAGTATGATGTTTATGCCTATTCGGTGGAAGGTCAAAAGCCTTCTAGAAACCAACAATGTTACTCCTTACCGCTTAATGATTGAGTCTCAACTTTCGAGAGCAATTACTTATGGGATTGCTAACAACACCCATAATGCTTTAGATACGGGTGTGATGGACAAGCTGATTCCAGCACTTCGCAAACTGACAAAGAATGAAGCTCTCCAGATTGGTGACCTTGTTGAATGGGTGAATGAAAATGCCAAAGCGAAAGAATAAACGTAAAGCCAGAGCCAACGGTGAAGGTACCGTTTATTCACGAGAAGTCACACGAAAAGATGGTTCGACTTTTATACGCTGGGAAGCCAAATTAACCCTTGGCTATGAAAACGGCAAACGCAAGCGAAAGACCTTTTATGGTGCCACACAAAAAGAAGTCTTTGATAAATTAAGTAAAGCCAGGCAGGATTATTCCTTAGGTATTTCGCCCGATGCACCACTACTTGAAGACTTTATTGGGCAGTGGCTAAATGAAAAGGCCTTAAGGGTAAAGGCACAAACCTTAAGGGATTACCGCTATGAGCTCGAGGGCTTTGCCAGTATAAAGCTAGGGCATTTGCAGTTAGATAAAGTAACCCCCAGGCATATTCAAAGCTTTGTTACGCAATTAGCCAAAGAATATGGGGTTAAGCGAGCTAATAGAGCAAAGCGCTATTTATCGATGCTCTTTAATGATGCCGTAGCTCTCGAACTCATTATTCGTAATCCTTGCAAAGCGATTAAGAAGTTACAAGAAGAACAGCAAGACATGGTGATTTGGAATCCAGAAGAGGCGTATCGCTTTTTAGAGACGGCCAAAACCAGTAAGCTTTACCCCTTGTTTTATTTAACCATGTCTACAGGCTTAAGGCGTGGAGAAGTGTTAGCTCTTCGGTGGTCAGATTTGACTGGGCATTTTTTAACCGTTCGGCAGAACCTTATAGAGTCAGAAGGACATATTAGTTTTTCAGAGCCTAAAACAGCTAATTCAGTTCGGACGATTGACATTGCTGAGGACGTGTTAGCAGTGCTCGAGCCTCTAAGGGAAGAAACAGAAGAAGATGATCTTATCTTTAGGAATGCTAAGGGTACCCCTCGACGACCCAGGAATTTATTAAGGGATTACCAGGCTTTACAGAATTTAACCAGGGAACGGTGGTTACTCGAGCTTGAGAGCATGGTGTCAACGCCTGAGTTAGAGAAGGCAAAAAAGAAGCTGGAGCAGAAAGTGATTTTACCGCATGCCAGGTTTCATGATTTACGACACTATCATGCCAGTCACCTTATCTTAATTGAAGGGAAAACGGCATTAGAAGTAGCAGCAAGGTTAGGTCATGCCAATCCTAGTTTTACCTTAGATACTTATACCCATTTATTTGATCGGCAAAGGTCTAGTTTAGCTAAGCAAAATGTCAATAGGGCACCTTCCTTACTCAAAGGTTTTGAGCCTAAAGAGCCAGATGAAGACAAAGAAATCGATAAAGAGGATGATTATTTGCAAAACTAGTGGGTGTATCTTGGGTGTATTTGGTATGAAAATAGCCTCATCAGTGCTTGATGAGGCTATTCGTTTTCCCGTCTGTGACGGACTTTCTCTTGGCGCACCCGAGAAGATTCGAACTCCTGGCCTTCTGATCCGTAGTTAATCCACAATCTTCACGCTCTTTTATAGCACTTTACGTATTCGTGTCTGTGACAATATTTCTTGAGCCTTAGATTATTCCGATTTACGTGTCCTCATGCAACTTTATTTTGGTTAGGGGGTAAATAGGGGGACATACGGTCAAACTAAGTCCTAATTGAGGCTTTTGATCGACATGGTAACTTAGCTTGAACAACTTGTTATAACTCTTAATTCCGCTTACTAATCGTCACCTTATAAGGGGTTGGAGGAGTATAACTGATTTGACCTTTTTGTCTGGCTTTAATTTGCAAATAAAGGGTAATTTGCTTAAACCCATCATAGGCAAATACAGGTACAGACAATTCTGAACTGGGCACAAGATAGTCTGCAACAAAAAATGCCTGAGCTGTTGCGATTGTTGGCATGCTAGGTTGCCCTGTACAAGTCGTGCCTACTGAGCCACCACATAGCACGGAACGGAATTCTCTTAAAACAGAGGTGTTACTGTCGGCCCAGGTATCACTTACCTTATAAGCTGCTCCAAGATTGCTTCGAGGTTCAAGGCGGTAGGCCAGCAATAGGTAACTATCAATGTTGCCCCCCGTCGTACTTTCTGGAACAATCATGGCAAAACAAGGAGCGCTCGCACTAATGTCACAAGCCTCGCCATTGATCGTCAAGCCTGTGGTACTAATACTGCTTGCCCTGCGCAACATATCACCTAAATAAGCGCTCGTGTCCGTAAGATTTTGCATGCGCTCGGCAGTAGAAACCGTTTTTCCCGTGAAGGCTAGGGTACCTGTCAGAAAGCCCATAAGACCAGTCATAATAACGGCAAGTCCTAACATTGACACCATAAGCTCGATAAGGGTCATTCCGTGATTGCGTTTTAGAGAATTCATAGGGGACGACCTAATTCAAGCAAAAAGGTGCTGGTACTTTTGTCGGCAGCAAGACAGCTTAACTGCACCAGTTTTCTTATGGTTTGTGAATAGCTACCCCCATCAGGGTCGCTTACACTAACCTGACAGGCTAAGCCCGTTACACTATTTGTTAGGCGATGACCTTGAACAGCCGTTCCGTCCCTTAGAGTTTCAGCATCAAAAAAACTGGGGGATGACCAAGCATCGCGTAACTCTTCCAAAAAACTTTTTGCGATAAGCGTTGCACCTTGATCATCTGCTGTCACTTGATTTACCTGATTAATCGACTTAAAAAAGGGAAGAATAGCAATCGTTAGAATCCCAAGAACGGCGGCTGCCAACAGAACCTCAATTAAGGAAAATCCTTTAGATGTCATTCAAGAATAACCTTTCCCACAATGCCAATAACCCTGACAGTCATGGAAATAGCTTGCTTATAATCGAGACTAACCGTAAAGCTATTTAAAGGAAGAGTAACCGTTCCATAAGGAGGATTAAAAATCACCGGAACGCCCGATCCAGTAATGGTAATACCTTCCGGAACAAGCTTTGTTACCCCTGTTAAGGTATAACTTTTGCCATCGCTAGCTAAACTCATTTGATGCTGGGTATTAAGTCGTTTGGTCTCGGAGCGCTGTTTATCAAGGTCACTGGCAAATTGTGTCGCAGCCTCTTTTAAGCGTGTTCGTTCGCGCCAATTCTGGTAATTTGGCATCATCACCGCTAGAAGGGTGCCAATGACCGCTAGTACAATCAGGCTTTCGACCAAGCTAAAACCCTTTATATCAGACCGAATCATTGCTGTCTCCAGGTTTGTTTCTTTAAGGACAAGCCTAGCGGCGCATAAAGCTGACCAGCCTTAAAGATAGCAATGGGGTCATAAGTAATTTTCATATCGGTAGCCGTACCACGAATTCTTGTTCCTGAGCTGCCTTCAACCACAACTGCGCCTCGTAGAGCCGCATCACCTTGCATGTCAAAGTCTCCCTTAACATAAAGCAAACCCGAAAAACCTTCTGGGCAGGTGTTATTTAAGTTCATATAGCCACTTACAATCAGCATGCCTTGACCACAAAGTGGAATGGTGGAAGAATCCCAATTACCATTAAGGTAAGTAAGACCGGAGATGGGGTTAGTGGGTAAGGTAATCGTTCTTGCCGAGGCTAAAACTTGGGCTTCGGTCGCACCAAAGGTTTGATGAAACAATGGATTATCCGCATAAGCTGGATTGGGAACGCGCTGAGCATCTAATGCCGAGCTACCATTATAGACTCGAATCTTATTGTCATTGCCAGCACTAATGGTACCCGCCGATGCAGCACCAAGAATATTCCGTCTTATCGGCGTGCCTTCAGGAATAGGGTTAGAGCTGGAAGGTACTGCACCTGTCCAGGTTACAGTAACCATTCCCGTTGCATAATCCATACCTGTTATCGTCGCTACATAGGTTCCGACATAAATTGTATCTTTAACCAGAAAACCTGAGGCTTCTGAAAGTTGAAAATTATAAAGGGATGTTCCAGGAACAGCTGATGCTAAGGCATTTGACACCAATCCAACACTCACTCCGGAGTTGATTTGTCGGTCAGTAGAAACGCTGGTCATCGGACGCAAACTTAACGTGTTACCACTTTTCGCCGTCACCTTATAGCGATAGGCACCAATATCAAGGTACTGGTTGAGTTTTATAAGAGAAGTATCATCTAATTTAAGGTCAAATTCACGGCTACTATTGGCTTTTATTTTGTAACTACTGGTGGTCAAAGCCACATTGGCTTGGATACCTGTCAGAGCACTACCATCTTGGCCACCAACAGCGGCATTGCCGTTAATCGTTATAGGAACAAAAGACGTTAACGCCGCATGAACACGAGGAGAGAGTCCCAAGGTATCCAAACTCATATCCACCAGAACCTTTTTTGATCCACGATTAGCAGCTAAGTTGCTATGAGCTTCTAGGGTAAAACTATTACTAGCAGGATCGATTGCCACTACGGTTAGCGTACTGGTGGCAACACTACCAAGACTATGGCTATTAAGCGTTTTTCCAGCACTATCTGTGGTTGATGCTAACCAAGTGTTAAGGCTTTGTATATTTAAAGCTTCTGAATAATGTTTACTGGGGGGCAAGGCATTTATACGTTGCTGAAATGAGTTAATAGCACTCTCAGCCGCTAACAAGGCTTGATAGGCTTGGCGCTCATCAGCAATAGTAGAACGTGCCCGCAAAGAAGACATTGATGCCGTAAAAATAATACTTAGCAAAATGACACCACAAACCAGAACGACAACAACGGACGTAATGCCTGATTGTGATGAAGAGCGCTTCAAGTTACCACTTAGCCCTTTCTATATCTCTAGTGTGCAATATGGAATCTGACAAAAACCTTAATTTATCTCTAGGTGATTTCTAAAATCAAAAGAATAATCCCCTGCTTGGAGGGAGCCAGCAGGGGATTATAAGACTTTGACTTCGGAGGTCTACTTAAGTTTAGCCATATCTGTCTTACACAGATCTTACTCAAAAATTGAAGGGGTTTGATTTATCGCCAATCTGCTCAGATTGCCCTCAAGCGATTCCTATTTATCGCTTAAAAATGGCGACTCCTTTTAAACAAGTTTATGAATTCGATAAGGCTGTTGGCTCATTTACTTATCTTATCCGCATACATATAACCATTTTTATCAAGCTTATTTGGGGTTATGGTGACGGTAATTTGGTCATTTAAAGAAAGCTGGCTAAACTTGATTTTCTTATTACCTAACCTTATGTCAGTTTTATTATCTGTCCAAAATGTTTGCCCAGCAACACTAAAGGTTAAAGCTTTATAGTCAATAGCACTGATGGAACCTGCATATGTGTTGGGGGTAGGTGGAGGGGGTGGTGTCGTACTCACAAACACGGTCAAAGGATCAACAAAACGATAACCCAGCGCTTTGATGTCTCTAAATAGCTGTGCAAGTTGCTGAGGGCTAAGGGCTTCTATGCCGTCATAGGTTGGATCAAGGAGGTAAGGATGGGTAAAGAAACTCATCCAGGGACAACGTAAGGCGCGGTTGGCTCTGGCTACTTCTAATACGGTGGAGGCAGGATGATTAAACTCGATACTACCTGCCCCTT
>JAHEBB010000351.1 GCA_024642575.1 Trueperaceae bacterium
GCCCAACACTACCGATGATAGCGTCTAAAGGAATGACCTCGAGCTTTTGCGTATTAGCTTCAACAGCACGCAGCTTTTTTCTAACCTCATCATAAGATAAAAGCTCACTGGATCGTCCTGTCAATAGCGCCATAATCCCTTGCAACTCGGCTTTACGGCGAGCACTTTGGAAGTCATGAAGGGCGGTGCTATTAAGCTCGAGCGGCTCTGACATAGACTTTAATTTAGCGTTTTAGCTAGCAAACGTGTAGAGCTATAAGCCCTTGACAGCTTTAGAAAGAACTATTAGCCTGAACTTCTTTACCTTTTTTAAAATTTCAAAAAACAGAATATGGTGTCATTTGCTTTGTTAAGTACCTCTTAGCTGAATACCAAGAATTTTCAGCTAGAATTCAAACGGGTATGAGCCGAGAATACCGTTTTCATCAGACTGCTTTTTAACTTGATTGTATTTGGCAAGGTCGAATTCTTTAGCATTTCAAGGCCTATCCAGGGTTAAGAACTCCAGAGGAATTTTTTGTTTAGGTTGACCAGGGTAAGACCACTCGAGAATAGCTGCTGCGCCACCCGAATTTTGATGCATCTCTTGTTTTATAGGGTAAACCTCACCTGCTTGTAAAAACACTCTAAAGGTATTTATAGGTGGATCGGCATAGTCCCAGCGGTTAATACGCTGTATATTATTAAACCACATTCTTGCACCGTCATCTGCCGTTAGTGTAAATGTATAGTTAGCTGTCACTGGGGCTCTAAGATACGCTGTCCAGCGTGCGCTATAATTTTTACCGCTGGTCAAAAAGCTACCTGAAGGAATATCATTTTCAGAGAAATAACCAAAATCGAAGCTCGCTTCAATACGCTGAGAACGAAGGCTCGAAAGCTGTTCATCCGCAAAGTATTCTGCCTTAACCCCGTAACGAATTTGGCTTTCAGCTAGACAACTATCTCTATAAACACAAGGCTCAGTAATGGTTGCACCAGCGCTAAAAGGACTTAGGCCTGACTCGAGCGCGCCCAGATCAGGGGCACTTCCTATATAAGCATTGGTATAGGGTACTAGTACTCTGCCTGTATTCAGCGCAGGAGATTTTGTACCAAGTGAGAAGTTCGCCGTCAATAGATCAACAAATTTTGGATCAAGGGTTGAGTCTAGGTTATTTTCGAGTTTGGGAAACGCTTTTTCGCTTAAGCACTTAGTACCATCAAAAACAACACCCAGATTTAGCTTTGCATTAAAAATATTATTTATAACGACCGTCCCTGTCGCATTGCAGTCTGAAACAACTCCAGCACCAGAAAACATAGATTCGTAAAAACCTAAAAGGGTGTTGTTATAGATTTTATTGTTGAGCGTCGGTAAGTTTATCGTGACCGCGTTTCGCACGTTATAAACAATATTGTGGTGAACTATAAAGTTTTTTGAGCCATTATCCAAATATATGCCCATACTTTCCCCTGGCGCAAAATTGTCGTGAATCAGGTTATAGGCGATTTCTGTTCCAGCGCCATCAGACTCATAGGTATAAGTCATACCTAGATCATTGGCAAGTAATCCCGAATTGTAAAGATGATTGTTTAAAATCTTTAAGGCTCGAGTGTTTCGGTGAACAATGCTACTACGACCTGTATTGTAAAGCGTATTGTTTTGAATCAGGTGAGACCTTGAGGCATAACCATAATAGCCCGTTACAATAGCGCTCGAGTCGGTCACCGCATAGTTTATGTCGTGAATGATGTTGTTTCTAATCTTGTGCTTAGTGCCTGCTAGAGATACACCATTACCTGCACTGAAAGAAATACTGCTGTTTTCGAGACGGTGATTTTGACCAAATAAAATAATACCTGTTGTGTTCATACCTTCCAGCCAAGATGTTCCTGGCTTCACAAAAGTAAAATGCGAAGGATAACGGACATGAATATCTGACAAAAAAATATTGCGTGATAGTGCAGTATCTGGATTCTTATTAATGTCAGCAGTTGTAATGGTTGCTGCAAAAACGAGAATGCCTCTTATGACTATAAAAGAGCGGTCTGTCAAATCAAAGGCATACATACGGCGTTTTACCTCAACTGTTTGCAAGTTAGGCTGCGTATGGTTAAGTTCTCCAAAATAGATTTGCCCCTCATTTGGATCTAAAAACCATTCTCCTGGACTATCAAGCAATGAAAATTTACCCCAGATAAAATAAGGATTCCCATTTCGTGGTACATAAAGGTTCGGGTTAAAACTAGGTCGCTCAGTTAACTGTCCGTTAGCTGAACTAAACCTAAAGCTATTTGGTGTAGCAGCCGTTATTTTTCCTGTTTCGACTACCCATTGAGGGCCAGGAATGAAGTTGATGTTTGCATTAATAAGGTCGCTTGGTAAATTAGCAGCACTAACCGTGTAAGTGACATTTGAGCCCAGAGGGTTAAGAAACTTGCCAAGCCAAGGCTCCATAAGGTTAGTACTTCCATTTGGGTAACGTGCCTCAAGCATCATCTTGCCATTTACAAAGACCTGATTATTCCCTAGACCTAAATCCCAGCTTACCGCAGCCTTATATATAGAGTCTTTGTATAAAGTCCAATTTTCAACTAGGTTTGTACCACTAACTATGACAGACTCCTTGTTATAGGGCATAAATACGATAGGTAAACCCGCTGCGCCCGAAACAGGTGGCTTAACCGTTTCACGGTAGGTACCAGCACGTATCAGGCAAGCCGTACCTGGGGTAGCTAAAGAAGCGCATTTTTGGATCGTGCGAAAAGGCTGCGAAAGTGTACCAGGATTAGTGTTATTGCCATTAGGCGCTACATAATAGCGTTGATTAATAGCTTCAGTTGTTAGCGTTATAGGGGTTTGAGCGCAAGCGTTGAGCAATAAAACGATAAGAATAAACCTAAGTTTAGCTAACATGCATACACCGTCCTTAGCGATCATCTGCTTAAATATTCTAGCTGTTTATAATGAAAATTAAATAAAAAAGAGCGTAAGTGGCTAAAAAATAAATCCAAGAGACAAAATGCAGACTGACGCTACCCAATTTCACCTTTAAACAAATCCGCCACTAGGCTTTTCTCAAACAAGCGTAGTCTATGCTCTTGCTCTACTGTTTCTATCGCAGCAGGCTCGAGCTGACGGATATACTCTATTGCATCCTCAACTGAATATGCTTTAAGGGCAATGAGAAAAGCAGCTGCAAATGTACCTGTTCGCCCTTTTCCCCCTTGGCAATGTAGCAGCACTTTTTTGTTTTTACTAACTTTCATTAACTCAATAAAGTCTTCCAACTGAGCCAAATCAGGCGCAGTAAAATCCCTGACGGGAAATTCGTAAAAAGATAAACCTAAAGGTTCCAAACTACTAGGATTATAGTTTAGAGGCTGCTCAGCTTTATCTAAAAACGAAACCACTTGGCTAAATCCTTGTTTAGCCAAAGCTTGCAGTAGCGCTTCATCAGGGTGATGACTGCCTGCTAAAAAGGGTTTATCAATCCACCATATACTCATAAAAAGAAGCTGAGAATCTAAGATTCTCAGCCAGATCTATTCTGTCTTAAGCCTAACTTACTTTACTCACAGCATAAGCTGCGCCAACAATACCGGCTTCATTTAACAAATTTGCTGTGACTACTTTTGCCTTGGTTTCAAAATAAGGGAAAAACTTGTCACTCTTTTTGCTTATTCCCCCACCAATAATAAACATATCAGGCGAGAATAAAAACTCGAGATACTGCAAATAACCGTTAACCAGTTTGCCCCATTTTTTATAACTCATGTCTTTATCTTCTTTGACTTTGGCTGACATGCGCGTTTCGGCGTCATAACCTTTATACTCAAGATGGCCTAACTCAGCATTAGGAACAAGCTGACCATTTACAAAAAGTGCGCTTCCTATTCCTGTACCAAAGGTTAGAACCAAAATAACCCCTTTTTGATCTTTTCCTGCCCCAAAGGTCACTTCGGCAATGCCTGCAGCGTCAGCATCATTCATGACAAATACGGGGCAAGCTGTGGCGTCACTAAAGAGCTTATTGGCATCTGTATTTACCCAGCCTTTATCTATGTTTGCGGCTGTCTTTAAGACACCATGCTGCACCACACCAGGCATCGTGCAGCCTACATTACCTTTATAGTTGAAATGTTTGACCATTTCTGCAATAACCCCAGACACTGCCTCAGGGGTAGAAGGTTGTGGTGTTTCAATGCGGTGGCGATCGCCAATAAGCTCGCCCTTTACCACATCTACCAAGGCAGCTTTAATGCCACTACCACCAACATCAATACCAAGAATAGGAGATTTCTTTGCCATTTCTAAGAGTTTAGCAGAAGTCAGCAAAACCTGTAAGCCAAAATCTCGACTTATATAGCAGGTATCATCTGGTTATATAGCAGGAATAATCTGGTCAGCTACACAGTGTCTTTAAAAAACAGTGTCCTGAACGATAAATTTTTAGATGCCACGGTAGCTTCTATCTTTTAGAGTGATATAGGTAGTTTTTTGCCAAACATGAAATAAAAAGCCCCTCGAGCTAGCTCGAGGGGCTAAAAGCTTGCTTAAAGCTTAAAAACGAAAAACGATACCTGCACCAACAGATGGGTAAAGTTGGTCGTATTGGGTACTTCCGGCTGGAACAGTTGGAGGTGTGGTCAGATAATAATCTGCGCCACCTTCAACAAATACACCCAAGTTACCTAAGAACAAGTACTCAACACCTACAAGACCACCTAAGAAGACACCTTCGTTAGCTTCTGGGGCAGAAGCAACGTTGATCTGATAGCCACCACCAGCACCTACGTAAGCTCTAAAGGGTGCACTACCAAAACCAGCAGTTACTAAACCACTAGCTGCGATTGTGCCCTCACTTAAAGTGCTTTGGCGGCCGTAGTCAACACCCACTCTAAAGCCTACTGGCCCAAGAATGTTGTCATAACCAACGGCAAAACGACCATAAAAACGGTCACTCAATTCACTCATAGCACCTAAGCGCACTGAGAAATTAGACATATCAGCAGAAGGAACCGAAACAGGTTCAGGTTGAGCAATAGGTTCTGGTTCCATAGTAGGTGCTTCAGGCTCAGTGACTACAGGTTCTGGAGCTGGAATTTCAGCTGTTTCACCTTGAGGACCTTGAGGACCTTGAGGACCCATTGGACCTTCTGGACCTTGGGGACCGGCTGGACCTTGTGGGCCTTGAGCTCCAGGTTGACCATCAGCACCTTGCGGGCCTTGGGGACCCATTGGACCTTCAGCACCTTGAGGGCCTTGTGCACCAGCTGGGCCTTGAAGAGCACCTGAAGCAATTTGTGCTTTAAGCGCTTCAAGTTCTGCCGTTAAGGCAGCTACTTGATCACGCAAAGCATTAACTTCAGATTGATCAGCTTTGGTTGATTCAACATTACTTAATCTGGCACCCATAGCATCAAGCTCGGCAGCCAGCTCGCTAATGGCGCTTCTTAAAGCAGCAATATCAGCTTCGGTCATTGCTTGAGAACTTGCGATATTTTGATTGATGACATCAATCAAACGGCTAATAACCAGAGCGGCTTGATAGCGGGTAAACGCTTCATTACCTCTAAAAGTACCATCAGGAAAACCTGTGATGATGCCTAATTCAGTAATACGTGAAACCGCGTCACCTGCCCAGTGACCTTGCGGAACATCAGGGAAACTCTGAGCTGCACCTAATGAAAGGCATAAAACAGCTCCCAATACCATTAATCTTCTCATATTCTCCTCCTCGAAGTGGAAAATCACTTCAGGATAATTTTAGAGAACCTGATTACGCTAACCAGGGCTCTCATGGGGAGTAGCCTAACCTATTTATTCTGTGAATTATTAATAACTCATAAATTGCGAAAAACTTCACATTTTT
>JAHEBB010000024.1 GCA_024642575.1 Trueperaceae bacterium
TCTTTTCTCTTGCTAGCTTTGCAATCAGTGCGGCAGTATTTTTCAGGTTTTGCGGCGCATCTTCTTTCAGGTTAAAGAGTTTTCCACCTGCAACGGGGGACCAGGCTTGAATCATAATGTCATGAAGGCGGCAATACTCGAGCGTTTCTTCGGTATTGGCATAAGGATGCCCAAGCTGATTGACCATCATGCCGCGACTGATTAAGTGATGATGCAAAAGGTTAAGCTCGAGCTGGTTTAAGACAATCGGTTGATTCAAATATTTTCTTAAAAGTTCAATTTGTAAGCTGCTATGGTTGCTAACGCCAAAATAGCGCACCATGCCCTGGCGCTGCAAAAAATCAGCGGCTCTTGCGATTTCTTCAAGTTCAACAAGAGGGTCAGGTCTATGAAAAGCCAGCAAGTCAAGATAATCTGTGCCCAAACGCTTCAGGCTTCCTTCAACATTTTTAACCAGATGGTCATAGCTAAAGTCGTAGCGATTTGGTTGACCATAGTCAGGGTTAGCACCCAGAACGACCCCAGCTTTTTCTTGCAATATCAGCTTTTCGCGTAGCCCTGGGTTTTGCTTTAAGGCATAGCCCACCACTTCATCTGACTTACCCAAGGTATAAACATCAGCCATATCGATGTGGTTAATGCCTTGCTCAAAGGCGGTTTTAATGAGTTTATTGGCTCGCTCTTTTAGGTCTTGTGAAAGGGGGGTTTTATCCCAACTGCCACCCATGCTTGCGGTGCCGTAAGCCAAGCGGCTAACCACGAGATCCGTATTGGGGATGCTGTAAGTTTTCATCGTCTCACTCCTTGTTTGATTTGGAATAGTCCTATCATAGGTGCTGAGACATCTAGGTAGTTTTGCCTGAGGTCAATATTCATGTTTGGTAGCTCTAACTATACTTGACTACACTTATGAAAACTTTCAGCTTTGTTGACTGCACTTTTTTGAACATATTGGTCATGCTCATCATAAAACTTGGGCTAAAACTAGGGTATTTTCTAGGCTATGGTAATTCGGTTGTATCAAAAGCATGATTTTAACGACTGCCTCGAGCTTTTCAGGGGCAATATGCCCCGATATTTTGACCCGAGCGAGGAAGCAGATTTTGCCCAGTTTTTGCTTGAAGAATCTGAAACTTATTTTGTGCTTATAGATGAATCTGAGCTAAGAGCATGCGGGGGCTACGCTTTTGCTGAGTCAGGAGAAGCTCACTTAGCTTGGGGGATGGTTAAGCCTGAGTTTCATAAAAGAGGTTATGGTTCCAAGCTGCTAAGTTACCGGCTCGAGCGCTTAAAAGGTAAAACGGTTTTGTTAGATACCAGTCAACATACCTTTGGGTATTTTGAAAAATTTGGCTTTAAACTTGAAAAAATTACCCAAGATGGTTATGGCATTGGTTTGCACCGATACGATATGCGCCTTGCAAAAGAGAACGATGTCTAAAGCCCAGATTGAGCGCTATTTTAATGAAACCTGTCTCTATGAGCCGCTAAAGGCCATAGGTCAGTCGCGGCAAGTGGTTGCCAGAACGGATTTGTTGCCCCATCATGAAGATTTTTTTGAAATTCATTTGCTGATGGACGGGGTACTTAACTGGTGGGTAGAAGATGAAACCCACAGGCTCGAGCCAGGGACGCTGTATTTGACCAAGCCAGGTGAGTTGCATGGCGGCATTAAAAACACGGTGCAACCCTGTACTCTACTTTGGCTACAGGTGGACGCAAAACTACTAGAAGATAGACAAATCGAGCTTGAGCTAACTAAGCTTAGTGCTAGACGCTGGCAAGGAGCGGCTGAACTTAGACCCATCGTTAGCGCTATCCTTGAAGAAGTGCGAGAACCTCAGCCAGATAGCCCTAGACTTATCAAATCCTATCTGGAATTATTTCTGGCAAAACTTTTGCGGCAATACCAAAAAAGACAGCAAGAGCCTGAACACCCTGAGGCATTAGCTGCATTACTTGCCTTTATTAGTACTTCCGTTGAACGCGGTGTAGTCCCTGATATTGCGCAACTTTGTCAGGAAGTAGATTTGAGCCGGAGCCGCATTTTTCAACTCTTTAATACGTATATTAAACAAAGCCCTTATTCCTACTTGAATACGCGGCGAATTGAACTGGCGAAGCACTATTTAAAACAAAGCACCTCTCCTGTAACCAGACTGGCACTTGACCTAGGCTATAGCTCATCGCAGCACTTTGCTACGTCCTTTAAACGTATGACAGGCATGACGCCTCTTGAATACCGCAGGCTCGAGCACACAAACCCGCTTGCCGAAGAAAAAGAATTGGGTAAAAAGAATTCTTTGGGTCACCCAAGTTAATGGCAATTACGGTACTTATTACAGGTGCGACAAGCGGGATAGGCTTTGAACTAGCTAAGCTTTACCATGCGCAAAACGATAAAGTGATTATCGTGGGTCGTAAGGGAAAAGAAGATCTTACGCATTCTCTTTTTTATCAAACCGCTTATCTTCAAGGTGATTTAAGCCAGCCCTACGCCTCAGAAAAAGTTAAAAAGTATTTGAATCAATCGGGCATAAAGCAGCTTGATTTGCTTATTCACAATGCTGCCGTGGGTCACTACGGAGAATTTGCGCAACAATCATCAGATTTGCTTGACAAGCTTTTACAGACGAATCTATATACACCTATAGCGTTGACCCATGCCCTTTTACCTTTCGTGAGAGACAAAGGGAAAATAGTTTTTATCAGCTCGGTGGCAGCTAACTTGCCCGTTCCTGACTATGCGGTTTATGGTGCCAGCAAAGCAGCGCTTTCTGGGTTTGTTAGAAATTTGCGGCTCGAGCAAAACAGGATCGCTATTCAGACTATTTATCCAGGTGCTACCCGTACACCTATGCACGCCAAAAGTGGTGTACCCGAAGGTAAGTTAAAGCTCGAGCGCTTTCCCAGTAGTTCTGATGTGGCTAAGAAAATTCAGCTTGCCATTACGACATCACGTTCAGAAGTCACCATTGGCACGGGTAATGCCTTGCTCCGAAGTCTAGGTAGATTTTTAAACCGTCCTTTAGATTATTTTATGCGCAGGCAAGTATGAAGACGTGTGTGATTACAGGGGCGTCAAGTGGGATTGGGGCAGCTCTTGCCAAAGAGTACTTAAGACAAGGGTTTAAGGTTATCGGTATTGATAAAAATCCTAACGATGCTCTCTGTGATGAATTAGGTAAAGACTTTTCCCTGGTAGCTTTTGACCTGAGCCAATTGACCGGGTTAGCAAGCCTTTTAGAAGGCTTGCCCGAAAAGATTAATGTTTTTATCCATAGCGCGGGCATAAATTGTGTGGCATCTTTTCAAGAATCAGAGATGTCTAAACAACGCCTTGTTCTCGATGTCAATCTAAAAGCCCCCATGATATTAACTCAGGCATTACTAAAGCAAGAAAAACTAGGACAGGGAAGTGTGCTTATTTTCATTGCCTCCCTATCCCATCAGCTAAGTTACCCTGGGGCAAGTGTTTACGCTGCCTCAAAAGATGGAATTACAGCCTTTGCGCGAAGTTTGAGCTTAGCTCTTAAGCCTAAAGGCATTCATGTGTTGACGGTATTCCCAGGGCCAACAAGGACACCCCACGCCTTTGAGCATAGCCCTGATAATCGTCGTGAACATAAACGAATGCAGCCTGAGCAGCTAGCTAAACTCATTTATAGAGCACAGGAAAATAAACACTTTTACCTTGTTCCTGGCCTAGCAAACAAAGTTTTCGCCTTTATCGGGACGTACCTCCCCTGGCTTAGTGAGCGGATTATGGTAAAAACCTTATACAATAAATTGCTTGAGAAAGAGGCGCGATGAGCCTAAAGGACAGCATTCGACACTTTATTATTATGCAAGTTATGGAGCGCCCCGCAAGACGCAAAGGTATGGTAGGGCTTACGAAAAAGCTCGAGCTGGCTGGCAAAAGGCTAAAAGACAAATTTAGCAAGCTAGAAGCGTCTGAGTCCAGACAAAAGACCCTGCGGCATATTATTGCCATTGAGCGTTGGGGACAGAGCCGCCTTAAAGTAGCTTTGGGTGAAGCCCTTAAGGAAGACGAGAATCATTCTTACAAACCTGATGCGGCAACATCCTGGGCAGATTTACAAGCCCTTTTTGCTCAAACCAGAGCCGAAACCCTAAGCATAGCTAAAGAACTTACGAATAGCGCTATTAATCCGCTAACCACTGTCAAACACAATCAGTTTGGCCCCATTTCTTTACTTGCTTGGTTGCGTTACCTTGAGGTGCACGCTTCATTAGAGGCGAGACGCCATACGCGCTAATACCAATTCCGTTTATATCCCGAACAAAGTGAGGGTTATAAATGCAATCTTGGATTGTCGAATCAAATACCAAGCCCAATCTAATCGAGAAAAACTCGAACAGAGTTTTTTTGAGATTCTTTCGGGCTTGGTATAAGGTGTTAACTAGCGTTTAGGGTTAACGTTTGTATGAGATTTCTAGCTTCTTGGGTAGAAAAAGAAAAAACTTGAAAAATCTTACATTTTCAAGGGCCTGACTTGCTTCATAATTTATTTGGTTGAGATTTAAAATTTGCTCGAGCGCCCAATTTGAGATGGTGTTAAGAGGTTGTGGTTGATAACGTTAGCAGGGCGATGCTTGGCGCTCGAGCGCGGTAGGACTCGTTGAGGTTGAAGTGCTTAATGTTCAGTCCTGAGATTAGTATATAGTGGCATCTCTCACAAAATTCTTATTCTGAAAATTGGGATAGTTTTGTCTTTAGGCTAGCTAAAAATCTGCTGCTTGGCATAAGGTGTACCTGTGATTTTTTTGTGATTTACGACCTCTTTTAAAAGTCAATACAAAGCGGAATAGATGATGCAGCACTATCATCCATTCCGCTCAGGATTTGTAACTTTAAAAAAGTTAAGTAATGCCACCTTGACTTTTTAACTCAGCATAAATAGGGCTTAAGTACGGAAAACTAGATTTTCTCTAAAAACAAAAATCCTTTCCTCTTAGCGCATACCTTTCATTTTTCTGGGCGCACGCTTGCCAATTTGTTTCATCATGGTTTTCATTTGCTCGTAGTTTTTCATAAGCCTGTTGACATCTTGCACCGTGGTACCCGAGCCTGCGGCAATGCGCTTACGTCTGCTGGCATTAAGTAACCTTGGCTTACGCCTTTCGGTATCGGTCATTGAAGAAATAATGGCTTCAATGCGACCAATCTCTTTTTCATCAATTTCAGCACCAGGAGGAAGCATTTTATTGGCCCCTGGAATCAGTTGCAAAACATCCATAAAGCCACCCATGCGCTTGATGCGGCGCATTTGAATAAGCATGTCTTGCAAAGAAAAGTCAGATAAACTTTTTATATCCTCTTCGTCTTCGTCGCCCTCGAGCACTTTAGCTTTTTCAATCAGGGTTAAAACGTCACCCATACCCAAGATGCGCCCGGCAATACGATCAGGATAAAATGCCTCGAGCCCATCTATCTTTTCGCTCATCCCCGCAAAATAAATGGGTTTACCTGTAACATGCTTGGCAGATAGAGCAGCACCCCCCCTGGCGTCCCCGTCCATCTTGGTCATAATAAGCCCAGTCACACCAACCTGACTATCAAAGGACTGTGCAACGGGCAAGGTTTGCTGACCTGTCATGGCGTCAACGACGAGCATAGCTTCGCTAGGATTTAGGACCTTTTTTAGGTCAGCCAGCTGCTCCATCAGATTCTCGTCAATTTGCAAACGGCCCGCAGTGTCAACGATAACCAAATCGCGGAAATCTTGTCTTAGATAGTCATCAAGGCGACGTTTGACGCTTTGCGCCGACTCATTATCATTAACTTCAAAAACGGGTACATTGATTTGTTTGCCTAGAACCTTTAGCTGCTCTCTGGCTGCGGGTCGTTGAGTATCGGCAGCCACCAGAAGGACTCTGCGACCTTGAGCCTTATATTTATAGGCTAGCTTGCCTGCTGTAGTGGTTTTACCTGCACCCTGAAGACCCATAAGGAGCCAAACATTTGAGTCGTTTTTAAGGTTCGGCTGTGCGGCTTTACCACCTAATAGCTCAATCATCTCTTCATGAACTATAGAAATAACGCGCTGGTCAGGTTGAAGCGACATGAGGGTTTCACTTCCCACAGCCTTTTCCTGAACGCGCTTGGTAAAGTCTCTGGCAACATCCAAATTAACGTCAGCTTCTAAAAGGGCAATGCGCACTTCTCTAAGCGCAGCCTTAACTTCATTTTCCGTGAGTTTGCCGCGGCCTCTCAGCCCGTCAAAAACCCCTTGTAAACGATCACCTAAACTTTGAAACATAATTTAACCTCAAGAACTTAAGCTACTGGCACCAGCAGTGAGTTTGCTTTAAAGTCAAGCAGAATTTTTGGCTTAGAATCTACTTGCACCAGCTTGCCATCTTTAGTCATACTACGGTAAAACCGTGTCGTGATGTGGCATTTTAGGTACGTTTGTCTAAAATGAAAAGCCTTTCATTGATTTTGAAATCGATATAGCTAAATGCCACCGATCTACCTTCTTTTAGTACTTATCACAGTAAATACAGTGAATTTTAGCAAAAGAAACATGTAAATTTTCTACTTCTTTGGCCTGACCCTTAGCGATTTTGCTGTCTTTACCATAGCTTTGCCAGCTAATTCTGTGTTCTGACTAATTTCTTCCACATTTAAGCAAGTTATGCTCTCTTCTACCATCCGTTTGCGCCGTCTCCTTAAGTTCACGAAAGAAGAGAATAGTGTTTCAAACGCTGAGCATACTAAATAGAGAAAACTGGTCTATGGGTGCTATATTGCCAGATGCGCTCCTTAGGCAATCATGTGATGGTTGGCAACTTGGTTTACTCGACGGGCATGCCTTGCGGGTAGCGGCTTATAGTTTTGTTACCGCGGAAGCCCTTGGTTTAGATAGCGAGACTTGTCAGGATATTCGCATAGCCTCTGCCTTTCATGATATTGGCAAGTTAATGGTTCCCGATGAAATATTGACCAAGCCCGGTTTGCTTAACCCTGAAGAGCGAATTCGGGTTGAGGCGCATACGTTTTATGGTCATGAAATCCTGAGAGGCTCGAGCCAAGCTATTATGGAAAAAGCAGCACTGGTTGCCTTGCATCATCATGAAAAGGTTGATGGCACAGGGTATCCGCATAGTCTTATGGGCGAAGAAATTCCGCTTTCTGCGCGTATTGTTAGTGTGACAGATGTCTTTGACGCTTTAACGACGGACCGTGCCTACCGCGCTGCCCTTCCTGAGGCTGAAGCGCTTGAGCTTTTGTGGCAAGGTTGCGGGACTCATTTTGATGAAAAAGTTCTCTACGCCTTTCAAGAGTCCTTGTATAGTTACCCCGATTTGGGTCATAAACTTCGTTGGTTTAGCGAGGCTTATATTGCCCCTAATCAGCATCAGTCCCTATCAAGTTATTCCTAACCAACCCAATCTTTAAAGTCTGAAAAACATGGGCTGAATGGGCCTTTGAGGTAGGGCAATGTGATATTGCTTAGTTTCATTCTTGCTTCAAGCTTTTCTTGGGGGGATGTATCGATGATTCAGGAAATTATTACACTCTTGAATCTGATGCAGAGTAATTGACTTATGTTTTTTCTAAACTAAAGGGCTCATGAATGGGGTTCTATTTTCAATGTCTCGGTGCAATTTTTTGTCTAACAGGCTTATAGGTTTTAAAGATGCTAGACTACGCCCCAGTATGTCGTTATTACAAAAACCCCCTGCCTTACTTGCACTTGAAGATGGAACGGTTTACTACGGTTACGCTTTTGGCTATTCAGGTCAAACCATTGGTGAAGTCGTATTTAATACAGCAATGACAGGTTATCAAGAAATATTGACCGATCCTAGCTATAACGGTCAAATCGTTACGATGACTTATCCTCACATAGGTAACTATGGCATTAGTGTCTATGACATGGAGTCCAATAAACCTTACGCCAGAGGCTTTATTGTGCGTGAGTTTAGTCGTGTTGCTAGCAATCACCGCAGCAATCAAGATTTACAAAGCTTTATGGAGCAGCACAAGGTTGTAGGTATTGAGGGTATAGACACTCGAGCGTTGACGCGGCGTTTACGCTCTGGTGGTGTGGTAAAAGGCGTGATTTATCATGGGAAGGCCAGTCCTGAGCTCGAGGCTGAACTTGTTGCCCAGGCAAAAAACCACGCCGATATTGATGGGCGAGACATGACGCCAGAGGTCACGACTGAACTCCCTTATGCCAGACCCACGTTTAAAGAAAGTCCTAGAGTTGCCGTTATTGATTTTGGCATAAAGCACTCAATTGTTTACAAGCTCGAGCAGGCAGGTGCCGAAGTTATTGTGGTTCCGGCACAAACCAGCCCAGCGCAAATCATGGCACTAAATCCTTATGGTCTTGTTATTTCTAATGGCCCTGGAGACCCAGATGGTCCAAAATATGCCCATGATACGGTCTGGCAGCTTCTTGGCTTACTTCCCACCTATGGCATTTGCCTAGGTCATCAACTCTTAGGTTTAGCAGTTGGGGGGAAGACTTTCAAACTTGCTCACGGACATCATGGAGCAAATACCCCTGTTAAGAACTTGGTGACGGGTGAAGTGGAAATTACCAGTCAAAATCACAATTATGCCGTTGATATTACAAGCATTCCAGGTAATCAATTCAAAGCGACGCATATTAACCTTAATGACAATACCTTAGAAGGTATGGCGCACACGCGTTATCCCGTTTTTAGTGTGCAGTATCACCCCGAAGCCAGCCCCGGCCCTCATGACGCTAGTTATCTTTTTAATCGCTTTATAGAAGAAGTTAATGCCTTTGAAGGTGCAACGGCTATGCCAGCCATGAAAGCCGAAGCCGTAAAACTTTAAGCGCTCATCTTTACAACTCAAAAAGCCGATTACAAGCTAATTGTAATCGGCTAAGTTTATTTAGGGATTTGTTTCAACAATCAAAGATTGCGTTTAATTCTTTAAGAATTAAACGGAAAGCGTATTAGGCTTTACCAGCAGAGCCAAAGACATCAAGCCTGTCAAGAACGATGCGCTTCATCTCTTCTCTAGCAGGGCCCAAAATTTTGCGTGGATCAATTTGTT
This sequence comes from Trueperaceae bacterium, assembly GCA_024642575.1. Lineage (GTDB taxonomy): Bacteria > Deinococcota > Deinococci > Deinococcales > Trueperaceae > JAHEBB01. Next base: position 9,068 of record JAHEBB010000024.1, read on the forward strand.
TTGGGTCTTTTTGCAATACTTCCCTAATGACCGTTGCAAAAGCCAAACGTAAATCAGTGTCGGTATTGATTTTGGCGATGCCTTCTGTAACCGCTTTACGAACGTCATCTTCATGAATGCCCGCGGCTTCTTTTAAGACACCCCCCGCAGCATTAAAGCGTTCAACCAACGTTTGAGGTACGCCACTCGCTCCGTGCATAACTAAGGGGTGAGGTATAAGATTAGCAATTTCAACAATGCGGTCATGATAAATAAAAGGGCGACCTTTGCCTTTATTGGGGCCGTGAGAAGTACCTATAGCAACTGCCAAAAAGTCTGCACCTGTATTTTTCATAAACCGAGCTGCTTCATCAGGTTTGGTTAAAACAGCATCTTCCTCGGAAACAACCACATGCTCTTCGATGCCACCTAAGCGACCAATTTCTGCCTCTACTGATACACCAACTGCATGGGCAGCTTCAACAACTCTTGCGGTTTCTTTGGTATTGGTTGCTTCGTCTTCATGAGATTTGTCAATCATCACACTGGTAAAGCCCCAGCGGATGCACTGCATGCATGATTCATAGGAGGAGCCATGATCTAAGTGAACGGCCACGGGGACTGAAGCAACCTTAGCTTCATGAATCACCATGTCAATTAGTGGGCGACCACCGTACTTAATAGCGCCTTCTGAGAGTGCCAAAAGGACAGGACTACGTTTTTCTTCAGCAGCTTCGAGAATAGATTGCGTAATTTCCATGTCGTTGGTGTTAAACGCACCAACACCGTATTTGCCCTCGCGGGCAGCTTTTAAAATTTCTAAACCTGAATAAAGTGCCATAGGGAAGTATATCTTATCTTGAGACTGGGTGAACGAGAAATGCTGCATTAGACGCCATAAACGTCTTAAGACCCTATTTCCCAAATAAACACTTGGACCGCATCTTTGTCACAAAAACTCACCAGGATTTTATAACCTTTAGAACAAGATTATTTACATTTGCAATGGCTAGAGGAATATTCCAGGCGATTTTATCGCGCTCGCCCACCATATTGCTTACGCCTCTAAGTTCTGCAAATGGGGTATCAAGGGCAAGGCAAGTCTGAGCAGCGGCAGCCCCTTCCATAGATTCAACTGAGACATCAAAATAGGTTTGTATGCTTTTTGCTAGATCAAAATCACCTGTTACCGCCTCAGAGGTGCCAAAAATGACTTTATAAGCTCCACAGTCACTGAATCTTTGAGCGAGGTTTATGTCCGTGGGGAATTCATTAAAATAATCAACCTTTTTTTGTAATAGGGGAAACCCCATAGCTTTCATGTCTTGCCAGCTCGAGCTAAACCTGATGCCCGAATCAAGATGTATTTCTTTAGTAGCGACGGCTACCATCCCAATGCTTAAAAACGAACCAACAAACGCGCCACCTATACCAACTTGAATAACATAGCTTGGCTTAAGTTGGGTAATTGCCAGCGCCAGGCCAGCAGCGGTGTTGACTTTACCGATACCTAAGTGAGCAAGATAAATAGTTTTTTGATTGATTTGCCCTTGGTACAAACTTCCTAAAGGGAAATCATGTTTTTGGGGCATTGTTAAAACATCTAAGAGAGGTTTTGTTTCAAAAGGAGTCGCACTAATAATTAAGATTGCCATATTACGAGTTTACTCGAGCGTCCAGCGCTCGAGCTTTAAGAGGTAGTCACAACCCTTAACCTCTTCTAAAATAAGAGCTGTTTTACCAAGTTGCTGAGCCTCTAATACAAGGCGCGCTTCTAAACTTTGAGATACATCAAGAGGAAACATTGCCATGACTGACTGCTCGGTTTCATGAACCAGCATAGCGCCAGTCACAGTCTGCCCGTAACTCAGATAAGCAAGAATGTTTTCTTGCTTTTGTAAGATGGCCGCAAGGTGTTTGGCAAGCAGAAAAGCAAACTGGGGCTGCTCATAATGGGTGGTTAAGCAGTCTGCAAAGGCTTTCATTTGCGTCCAATGGATTTGTTCTACTTGCTCAGATTGCTCTACAACCTTTGCCTCACGAAGTCCAAAGGCAATGTCAAAGTGAAACAAAGCGTTTTGAGGCTTCTTATCCGTCAGTATGGCAGGGGGAAGCTCTCTCGCTGTATACCAAGCATTTAGTAGCTCAACCGGGTATTCACCAAAAAACCACGCACTATTTGCCAGATAGTACGGGACATCTGAATTGGCTAAAAAGGTTGTAGCACCTAGCTCGAGCGTTTCTGTGGCCAGAAGTCGCCAGAAATCAAAAAGGTCTTTAGTATAATTTTTTTGAATGCTTAGGCTGCCGCCTGCCGAGCTGGCATGTCAAGAAGGGCTTTAACATAAGCTGAGGCGTCGTAGGGTTGTAGATCGTCGGCGCTTTCGCCCACGCCAATAAACTTAATGGGTAAACCAAGTTCACGGGCTATTGGCAGCAAAATGCCACCTTTAGCAGTGCCGTCTAATTTGGTGACGATCACGCCGGTTAGAGTTACAGCTTCGTGAAATTTTCGCGCTTGCTCGAGCCCATTTTGCCCTGTAACTGCGTCTAATACTAGCCAGGTTTCTTTGGGTTCACCTTCATCAGCCTTAGCAATGACACGCTTGACTTTTTTAAGTTCTTCCATAAGGTTGTGTTTGGTATGTAAGCGACCCGCAGTATCAACAAACAGTAAATCATAGCCTCGAGCCTTACGTGATTGCGCGCCATCAAAAGCAACTGCGCCGGGGTCACCACCATCTGGTCCGGTAATCGTTGGGATGTTTAAGCGGTCACCCCAAAGCTCGAGCTGGGCTGTAGCAGCAGCTCTAAAAGTATCGCCGGCAGCAAACATAACCCGTTTACCATGACCTTGATAGTACTGGCCAAGTTTGGCAATGGTGGTGGTCTTACCCACGCCATTGACACCCACGACCATGACAACCTTGCCTTTAACGGGAACCATATTGCGGCTTACATCAAGATTAAAGCCAACGTTACGTAAGATTTGGCGGGTGCGGTCAGGCTCGAGCTGACGCATAAGCGCAGACTCTAAAGCCTCTTTAAAGGTCGTGCCGCGTTCGCGTTCCTTTTTGGTTTCAGTCACTACTTCAGCTGCAATTTTTGCGCCTGTATCTGAACCAATAAGGGCAAACTCAAGATCATCCCAGTCCATTTCCCAGTTAGCAGCAGCGTCTCTGGTGATGACATTTCGGGTTTTGCTTAAGCCATCTTTGAGTCTGTCAAACCAACTCATGGCGTGGCTCCAGCTTCGTCATCCTTTTTAGGTTTTTGCGGTTTATCATCAGGTAATCCTGCCTCAAGATAGCTAATCGCTCGACCAATGCGCTCCAAGGTTCGGCTTTTACCTAAAATAACAGCGAGATCGCTTACGCCAGGAGCTTGGGTACTCCCTGTTAAGGCGGCACGGAGCGGCATCATGACTTCGCCCATTTTGACACTTTCTGATTTAACGTATTCGCGGAGGGCATCATCGACATCGTCAAAGTCAAAAAAGTCCAAGCGGGAAAGCTCGCGTTCAAGGGCTTCTAGGTGTTTTTGACCTGCCTCGAGCTTGCGTTTTGCCTCTTCTGTGTAGTTAAAGCTATCACTAAAGAAATAAGCGCTTTGCTCTGTAAGCTCAGCCAAGGTTTCAATGCGGGGCAAAAGTACATCAATGACATCAAGTAAATAATCTTCATCTTTCCAGCTATACCCTGCAGCCTCAAAAAAAGGTTTGGCTCGTTCGGCTACGGTTTCTAGGTCGAGCACTTCTCTTAAATAATGCGCATTGTAGTGTCTAAGACGTTTCATATCAAAGACAGAACCACCCAGAGATATGCGCTCAAATTTAAACTGCTTAATCATGTCTTTTAAAGAAAAGAACTCACGACCATCAGGCATACTCCAGCCCATCGTTGCTAGATAATTTAGGAGTGCTTCAGCCACAATCCCCTGCTCTTTATAAGAGTCAAGGCTCGAGTCATCTCGGCGTTTGCTAAGTTTTTTGCCATCAGCATTTTTCAGCAGTGGCATATGAATCCAGACAGGTTCTTGCCAGCCAAATGTCTGATAAAGCAATACATGTACGGGTGCCGTTGGTAACCACTCTTCACCTCTGACAACGTGGGTTACACCCATAACATGATCATCGACCACAACCGCCAGGTGATACGTGGGAATACCATCACTTTTCATCAAGACGGCATCGGGCACTTCAGAGTTTGGAATGCGCACTTCGCCACGAAGGGCATCTTTTATCAGCGTTTCACCTTCAGTAGGGGTTGCTAAACGGATGACAAAAGCTTCGCCGGAGGCGGCTCTTTTATCAGATTCTTCTTTTGAAAGACGTTTTGCTCTGCCGTCATACCCCTGACCCAAACCACTTTTTTGCATATCTTCACGGATTTGCTCGAGCTCTTCTTGGGTTTCAAAGGCTCTATAAGCATGACCGCTTTCTAAAAGTTGGTTGGCATATTTTTGATAAAGCTCGAGCCGCTCAGTTTGACGATAAGGGGCATTAGGGCCGCCAATTTCAGGGCTTTCATCAGGGGCTAGACCTAACCACTTTAGCGCGTCTATGACCCGCTGTTCAGACTCAGGGTTATAACGTTTTTGATCAGTATCTTCGATGCGCAAAATAAATTTGCCACCTTGCTGCTTGGCAAAAACATAGTCAAAAAGGCTCATATAGGCAGTTCCTACATGAGGGTCACCTGTAGGTGACGGAGCAATACGGGTAACCACTGTTTTTAGCGATTCTTGTGACATAGACACGCCTCCCTGTTTAACAGACATGTTGACGTAAATGCTTCATCAAAAGAAGCGAGCTTAAAAAACGAGGAGCCTCAGCAAAGTGATTGTAGCAACAATCCAAAGATAAGGACCAAACCATTTAAATTGTCCTCGGCGCAAAATAGCAAAAAGCCAAACTATAGCAATATAGCCGACGACAAACGAAGCAATAATCATACCTAGCACAGGTGCTAAGTCAATTTGGCTGTCTCTTAATTCGATAATGCTCAAAATCGCTGCACCAAATGAGGCAACCAGGTACATTAGAAAAGAAAATTTAGCTGCCACTTCAGCACTCGCGCCACGCCAGAGCATAGTAGCAATGGTTGAGCCAGAGCGAGAAATTCCTGGAATAATAGCAATCCCCTGAGCAATTCCACCAATGAGGGCATCTTTCCAGGTAAGTTTGGCAACATTATCTTTAGGACCAGATTTATAGGTAAACCACATAATAATGCCTGTAATAATGAGCATAAAAGAGACGAAAAGAGGACGGTTTAAATCTTCAAAAATAGGACGAAGTAAGAGTGCAATTATTAAGGTAGGAACACTGCCTATTATGACTAAGATCGCCATGCGCCAGCCATCTTTTTGCCTTGCGTCAGCCGAGGTTAAGCCTTGTAAAAAGCCTGATAGGGCTTGCCATACATCGGTTCTAAGTGCGACAAGGGCAGCAAAGAAAGTTCCTGTGTTCGTTGCTAAATCTACGTAAAGAGGGAGAGATGCGCCATTACCAAAGTTAAAGCCAAAATGGTAGTTGGCAAGTACCAGATGACCCGAGCTTGATACCGGTAAAAACTCGGTAAGCCCTTGAACCATGCCTAATATGATTGCTTGTATTGTTGTCATAATAAAAAAAGGGCTGAGGTCTTGCATCCTCAACCCAGATTAATAGAGTCCTAAACTTATTATCGCTTGCTGAACTGAGGAGCGCGACGAGCTTTATGAAGACCGTATTTTTTGCGTTCGACAATACGGGCATCACGGGTAAGGTAGCCGCCTTTTTTAAGGGTAGCCCTAAAATTGGGGTCTACTTTTACTAAAGCTCTAGCTACGCCCAGTTGGATGGCGTCAGATTGACCTGTAGGACCGCCACCTTCGACAGTAATTAAAGCGTCATAGCGACCAGCTGTGCCTGTTACTTTAAGAGGCTCGAGCGCTTGAACACCTTTGAAAATGCCACGGAAGTAAGTCTGAAAGTCTTTACCGTTAACGATAATACGACCATTTCCAGGGCGTAAAAAGACCCTGGCAATTGCTGCTTTGCGGCGTCCGGTGCCGTAGTATTGTTCCATTAAAGACTCAACTCCTTAGGTTGCTGTGCCAGATGAGGATGGGCTTCCCCAGCATAAACTTTTAAACGGGTCATAACTTTGCGACCCAAATGATTTTTGGGCAACATACCCCAAACTGCGCGCTCGATAACACGCTCGGGGTGTTTCTCAAGCATCTCTCTAGCGGTATTGGTTTTGAGACCACCTTGATAACCGGTGTAACGGGTATAAACTTTTTGATCGAGCTTAGCACCGGTAAATACCGCGCGTTCGGCATTAATAACCACAATAAAATCGCCACCGGCTTGATTTGGCGTAAAACTTGGTTTGTTTTTTCCTCTTAAAATATGGGCAATTTGGGTTGCTAAGCGGCCAACGGTTTGACCGGCAGCATCAACAACGTACCAATCATTACTGATTTCGTCTTCTTTGGGAAAGTACGTTTTCACGTCTGTCACTTCCTTAAACTTACTGTCTTTAAGACATTTGATTTCGGCTAATGCTCCGTAACTGCCCATTGATCGGGGGGTAGGCAGTCACAAGACCAAACGCAAGTCTATCACACTATTAGAAAACCGTCAAAAGTAATCTCACAAAAGGGCTCAAAGGGCAAATTTGTTAAGCTTTAGCTCTGTGAAACTGCGCTTGGACCCCTGGGCAACCGAATATGACACGGCTTTTCATGTTGAAGATAGCCTGGAATTTAGTCGTGCCAGTATTGACGCTGGTATTGAAATGCTTGATTGGCAGGGCATCAAACCAAAATCTGAGGTACTTTCTTTTAACGAAATCCTGTTTATTGATGGCAGTCGACGTACCGAAGCAAGGGTACTTTTAGAGGATGACTTAAAACAGCTGGCTTTTGGGGCAATCGGGACGTTTGGGGTGGGGGTCGTGAGTTGCTGTCCTAAGCTGAGCCGCGTTGCCAAGTTTGTAGAGCTCGAGCCTTTAGGGTTTAGCTCCATCAGGCGTTTATGCTCTCTAAGTAGTGGGTACAGTTTGCCTGGGTTTGATCTTGTTTCAAAGTTCAAACATCATCTTGGTTCCTTAAGCTATATGGTTGAAGCCACAGACAAAAAAGAAGCAGATGCGGTTGTCAGGCAGTTACAGTTTAAAATGCTCGAAGCTGAGCGGCAGTTGGCCTCCCGTTTAAGTTCTGAGTTTCCTGATGCCCTTATTATTGCAGATGGTCCAAGACCTAAAATCGGGGGACAGGCGGAAAATGTTGTGGGTTATGTTAAAACCATGCATGCTTTTCCACTTGGCGAGGAACATCTGGTAAGTGTTAGAGAACTTGAAGAAGGGCAGCGTTCACCCCTCTACTTGGTAAGTAACAATGATAAAAGTCAGCAGCTCTTTGAATTTTTCTTGAGACTCCGTGACCCAAGACCCTGGCTTTATAGCTTTGCAGGCATGGTGCGCTTACAGCTGCCTGCGGGTTCAAAACCCGAGGAGCGTTTGCCAGAGGCTATTGCATTAGCAGATGCCTTGACTTTTTTGCTGCCCAAATTTGCAACCAAGCAACATCAGGACCCCCGAGCACCGCAGCAGCTTTTACCCATAAGAGCGCTCGAGACTGAGTTAAAACGTAGAATGGGTAATTCGCAAATGGTGCGCAGGCGATTGACTGAGTATTTTTCCCAGTCTACAGATGAGTAAGGCGAAAAGAGAGGCTTATGAGTTCTAAGGCTGTAAGTACTAATACTGTAAGTTCCAAACCTGCAATTGGTATGGTCCTGGGTACCGAAGATGCTACCCCTTTGAAATTTTGGTTTGCGGTTGCAGATAAAACCAAAGTACAACTGGATGACATTATTTATATAGAAGTTCTTGACCCAGAAGACCCTGAAGAAAGCGTGCGCTTTTATGGAATAGTCGATGAGGTACGCCGCCGTTTTGAAGGTATTCAATTTGAAGGGGATACCGAGTTGGTAGTGCAAGGGCTGATGCCTGCCAGTATTACTTACGCTGCGCATGTCTTGGTGACTCGAGTTGAGCCCGAAGATTTTATTCCACCAGGGCCTGGGGATCAGGTTTATATGGCTGAGGCTGAAGCTTTAGAAAAAGCGCTTTACCTTGACAATATGGACGCCCCTTTACCTGCTGGGGTTTTGCGCAATGGCGAAGCTGGCTATCTTAACTTTGACTTTATAAATGGTGCTAAAGGTGCGCATATCAACATCTCAGGAATCTCAGGGATTGCAACTAAAACCAGTTATGCCTTGTTTTTGCTTTACAGCATTTTTAACGCGAAAAATCGTAAAACTCGGCAGAGCCTTATTGATAACCCCAATGCCACCAAAGCGATTATTTTTAATGTTAAAGGGGAAGACTTGCTTTTTCTTGACCAGCCTAATAGCCAGTACCGAGAAGAAGAAGGGAAATGGCAAGAAAAGCGTAAATCGGCGGAGACAAGATTTGGCATTTGCCAACTCCCAGAGCATGAATTTGCTAGCGTAGCTTTGCATGCTCCCGCCAGAGAGGGCGAAAACTTACTTCCTGATGTCAGACAGCGTGAAGGTGTAGACCCTTATCTCTGGACACTCCATGCGTTTGCCGCAGGTCGCATGCTTCCCTTTGTCCTGACCGAACGGGACGCCATGACCAATCTAGGTTTTTTGGTCGCCCATTTAGAAGAAAAACTCCACAAATTGGCCCAGGCTCAGCGTGGCCCTGGGTTAGAAGTCGAGCCAGGTGATGAAGCTTTTAGTCTTGAGGGGCAAAGTTTTAACCAGAGCTTTCCTATCGGTGAAAATGAAGCTCTAGATGTCGAAGAATTTTTGTCCTCAAGCGGCCGTGTAAAACTTAAAACCTTTGATGATTTGGTAACTTACCTCGAGTATAAACTCCTTTTTAAAGGTGCTGATGACGATGATGGGCGAAGTGGTGGTGACCCACTTTGGACAGCTCAACAGGCAAAGGCCACCAGAGAGGCGTTTATCAGGCGCTTAAGAGGGGCAAGTAAACATGTCCGAAAACTTATACGGGGTGATTTGCCTGCAAAAGCTCTGGGTAGGGCTAAATTAGACATTTTAAATAGTGAAAAACAGGTACATGTCGTTGATATTCATAGCCTGGCACCCCTAGCACAAATGTTTGTGGTTGGGGTTTTGCTTAAACAAGTGTTTGATGAAAAAGAGTCAGGGCGCTCAGGGCAAATCTTTGTTGTGCTAGACGAGCTAAACAAATACGCCCCGTCAGAAGGTGAAAGCCCCATCAAAGATGTTCTTTTAGATATTGCTGAGCGGGGTCGCAGCATGGGTATTGTTTTAATTGGGGCGCAGCAAACTGCTTCTGAGGTAGAGCGGCGTATTGTGAGTAACGCCGCTGTGCGTATCGTGGGGCGTCTTGACGCCGCAGAAGCAGAACGACCAGAATACCGCTTTATGCCTGGCTCTTTTCGCTTACGTTCAACAATCCTTGCTCCAGGCACTATGATTGTTCATCAACCAGATATTCCTAGCCCTATGATGCTCAGTTTTCCCTTTCCAGCCTGGGCAACAAGGCGAAAAGAAGTGGCTATGGTCGTGAGCGATGAAGAAGCGTTGGATATCCTAAATTAATTGTATATCCAACATATTTTGTAGCCGACAAGCTAATATCTGCTAGATCATTTAAACAAATTTAGAATCAGAAAAATGACGATTGCTACGATTAGCACGGGCAACAGGAATCTGGTCAAACCTGAACCTAGGGAACCTGCACCTTTGGCAGCTTCCTTTGCTTTATTTGCAACATCGCCTGCGGTATCGCTGATTTTACTTGCTGTAGCCTCGGCAAAATCTTGGCCAGCAACCATCGCATTTTTACCAACATCTTTGGCTTGACCCATACTTTGGGTGGCGAATTCCTTAAAATCATCAGTGTTTTCACTAAAACTATCCAGCGCATCACCGGCTGTATTTTTGGCTGCTTTGGCTACATCATCAATAGCCTCTATGCTTTTTTGACCGATAGATTGCACATGGTTTTGGCCTTCTGTTACATGACTTGTTAGGCCTTGGGCTGCTTGACTCGCTCGAGCTTCTACTGCCTGCATTGCCTCTTGTTCAGTATCAAGAAAGCGGTCTGCCTGAGCACTCAGTTCTTCATTGGCTTGATCAAGACCGTCTGCCAAATCGTCTTTAGCTCCTGAAAAAGCCTCAGTAACGGTAGGGGCAAGATTATCTGCTTGATCTAGCGCATCTCTGATAGGATTGCGAGGCATATTGACGCTTAAATCGGGTTTAAGCGGTTCAGCTATTTCGGTAACCTCAACATCTTCGGGCATTGACCTTGAAAAAGGCTCAGCTGCTATCTGAAATGGTTCTTGAGCCTGTGCTATGTCTAACTCTGGCTGGCCTAGTAATAAATTTGAGATGTTTTCGCTACTAATGCCCCCAGCGCTAAGCAAATTCTTTTTCATGGTTCCAATGGCAATAGGACCCAAAACGCCAAGCAGTTTTTGAGATGCCGTTTCTGAAATGCCACTATCTACCGCGAGACCACCAGAGAGGTTTAAGAGCTGATCTTTGCCCAAAAGACTCGCTAGCATGCTCGAGCCTTGGGTTGCAAGACTTTCTGCCTTACCGCTAGCCAAAAGCCCTGGAATGCTGGCTACAGCGTTATCGTTTAATTTGCCTAGAATGGAACTCAGCCCAATCATTCCCTCTGAACTTTCTGCCTTCGTTGATATGTTTGTTAATAAACTTGGAATAGCAGCTGTTATTGCAGCTTCCGTTTTGCTTATATCTTCACCTATGAGGTGACTGATTTGCCCAACGACCTGATTACCAAGTTGGCCCTTTACGAGCTCGACAAGATTCATAAGGTCTCCCTTCGACTCTCTCAAAGTATACCGTCAAAGTATAACAGTATCACAGCCTATCGCCATCTTAGGCCTTTAGGTAAGTTATTTTTTACGCTAAGTCCTGATCTTTTTCCCCAACCCAGAGGATAGGTTTCTGCACAAATTAAGAGCCAGCCAGGTTCGCCTTGCGCTTCGATCATTTGGCCCTGTAAGTAAGCCTCGAGCCTTGGGTCATCAAGCCCAAGGTTCAGGTGGTTTAGATTTTGTGCTTGACTCGAGCTTAGGGCTAGCGCTAGAGCGTGAGAAGGTTCAAAGCGATTTTTTTCTAGCCAGCCCAGAAAAAGACCTGCTCGTAAGGTTTGTACCTTGTCGAGTTGCGGAAGGTTTTGGGGTAAGGCGAAAAGCCGTTTGTCAAAAGAAACGAGCTGCTTGTCTTGACTTAAGCGCTCGAGCTCTGAGCCTGCTGAAAACTCACGCCATAACTTGATGTCTTTAGCCTCTGCGTCCTTAAAAGCGTGGTATTTAGTTTTCTTTTCAAAACCAACTTGCCTTTTGAGCAGCGCAATAAAATGCCCTTCACCCTTTTGCTTATGGGGCCATAGTCTTGCTGTTTGACTTAGAGATTCATGGTGACGAGATTCTGGGTGATTTGCTGACCATGAGGGCTGACCCTGACTTAAACCCTTTAAAACAATAGGTATCAGACTAAACTCGGGATGGGTTTCTAAAAACGCGTCAATGATTTGTTCATTTTCTTCAGGTGAAAAGGTGCAGGTACTATAGCTCAAATAGCCCTCAGGCTTAACAAGCTTGGCGGCCTCTATAATGAGCTTGGTTTGCCGCAGGGCACATTGCTCTACTGTCGTTTCTGACCACATGGCAAGGGCATCCGCTGATTTGCGAAACATGCCCTCGCCTGAACAAGGTGCATCTAACAAAACCTTATCAAAAAGACCTTCCCAAGGATGAGCAAGCTGACTTAGCTCAGCACTCGTTATAAGCACATTTTTGCTGCCCCAACGCTCGAGATTTTCCAGTAAGGCAGAGCAGCGTTTGCGGTTGACCTCATTGCTAACGAGTAAACCTGTATCGTTCATAAGTGCTGAAAGGTGCGTGCTTTTACCTCCGGGTGCAGCCGCTAGGTCAATGACCCAGTCACCAGGTTTGGGCGCTAAAGCTTCGGCAACCGTCATTGCTGAAGGCTCTTGCAAATAATAAAGACCTGCTTCGTGAAAGGGATGTTTTCCTGCTCTTTCTGCTTTATCAATCACAAAGCCGGAAGTTGTCCAAGGAATTGGGGTTAAATCAAAGCTCGAGCCCTGTCTAAACGTATCAGGCGCAAGTTTGAGTGTGTTTACCCTTAAGCCAGCTACAGAGTCATTTGCTAAGGCGGCAAACAAAGCGGTAGCTTCATCTCCCAAAAGGGTTTGCATTTTTTCCTGAAAGCGCTTTGGGAGTTCCACGATTTGCCAAGTTTAACAGTTAGGGTATCTTGCCAAGGTTTGGGCTTTGCATTAGGAAAGCTGGTTAAGCTTTTCGAGGCACGTTAAACTAGTCTATGATTAAAGTTTTTGATGGACATAATGATACCTTGCTGGCCTATTATAAAAAGCAAAGAGGCGAAAACGCCAGCTTTTTTGAAGAAACGACACAAGGTCATATTGATTTTCCTAGAGCCTTAAGAGGTGGCTTTGCAGGGGGTTTTTTTGCGCTTTATTCTCCTAGTGAAGACTACGATATGGATAGCAGCTTTAGAGAAACGGAAGCGGGTTTTGAATTTCTCATGGCGCCTCCTCGAGATAGAGCAGGGGCCTTACAGGATATTATTTCAATGGCAAATATTTTGTTTACCATCGAACGTCAATCTGAGGGAAAACTGAAAATAGTTAGAACTTCAGCTGAGCTCGAGCATTGCCTGAGTCATGACATTATGGCAGCTATTTTACATATTGAAGGGGCAGAGGCGATTGATGTTAAATTAGAGACTTTAGAATTGCTTTACCAGGCTGGGTTACGCTCAATTGGCCCCGTCTGGAGTCGGCAAAATGCTTTTGGAACAGGGGTTCCCTTTAGTTTTCCTAAGCACCCCGACACAGGGGATGGGTTAACGGCAGCAGGTAAATCCCTGGTTAAACAATGTAATGCTCTAGGTATCATGATAGACCTCAGCCATATAACCGAAAAAGGCTTTTGGGATGTTGCCGCGACCTCAGATGCCCCACTAGTGGCAACGCACTCTAATGTCCACGCCCTTAGTGCCTCACCAAGAAATCTGACAGACAAGCAGCTCGAGGCTATTGCCGAAACAGATGGTATGGTTGGTCTTAACTACGCCGTTGGATTTTTGCGAGCTGATGGTAAACCAGATGTAAATACACCTCTGGCAACCATGCTCGAGCATCTTGATTATCTTTTGGAAAAGCTAGGTGAAGACCGTGTGGGTTTAGGTTCAGACTTTGACGGTGCTCGTATTCCTAAAGATATTAGTGATGTGGTAGGCAATCACAACCTTCTTTCTGCCATGGAGCAACACGGCTATAACAAAGAGCTTATAGAAAAAATTGCACATAAGAACTGGCTTAGAGTTCTTAAAAAAACCTGGAAGTAATACCAAAGTCAATTAGTCATAATGCAAGGTACCGAAATTATGACTGATTCCAACCTGAGGATTAGGCTATAAACCAGAAGAATAGTGCCAGATTGTTTTTCTGCCTCTTCCAGTATGAGGTTTGTGCCCCATATAAAGAACTTTGAGATGCCTACTAGGAGGCTTATTGGGTATCCCTACCCTTCATTACTTAAACAAGCTTTATGAGATTCTTTGAAATGTACAACAGCCAGATTGATTACCTTTAGGTCATACTGGCAAGTATGAAAGTAA
>JAHEBB010000025.1 GCA_024642575.1 Trueperaceae bacterium
AATTTTTAGCATTCTGATAGGCACTTTGAATAGCCAGAAAGTCGTCGTCTAGGGCAGTTAGTTCTGCACCAGCTAAAGCAGCTTTAAGCGAGATCAGGCCATAACCACAACCTAAATCAAGTACTTTTTTCCCCATAACATCGCTTAAATCGTAGGTCTCTAGCAAAAATGCGGTACCAGGGTCAAGCTTGCCAGCTGCATAAACCCCTGGTTCCGCTTCAAAACTTAAGCCAAGAGCTTCAAAGGTTTGGCGAACTTTAGCAGGTTTTGCCTCTTTTTTTTGCGAAGCTTCTACCAGTCGCCAGCCTTTATCTTTGGCGACCACTTTGACAGTTGAAAAATAATCGGTTAAAAGCTTTTCATACCGCTTTGCACCTTGGTCTTTATGAGAAACGATGTAAGCTTTTCCCTCCTGGCTTAATGCCTGGTGAATGCCCATAATTTCAGCTTCGACTCGAGCATTGCCTTTATCCGTTGAAAGCCTACTAACAACTCGCTCAAAACGAGCTTTAGGTGCAGACCAAATGGGTGCTGCCAGAAGCTCGAGCCCAGGTTTCCCCTTACTGTTTTCCCTGGCAACTTTAAGCGAAGTGAATGAAGTGTCTAAAATGACACCTTTTTCTATTCCATGTAAGCAACTAAAAGCACCCGCCGTTCCCGTGGCATCAAGATAATAAACGGGCTCGAGGATTAGCTTCGTTAGGACTAGTTCAAGCGCAGGATGGTTATAGGTACCTAAACCTGCTTTGCTAATTAAGCCCTTATGCTGCGTTTTTTCAAAATGGTGGTAAGCCTTAAGGAGTTCGACTAACACAGTGAAAGTTTACAAGCTATTGCTTTTTGGTGTTTGGACCCAAGACCTTGACAAGCCTGACTGCTAAACAGAAAACAGAATGAATGAAGAAACCATTCATCTTTCACAAGTAGATCTTAGTCAAGTGCGCTAAGATTTTATGCATGATTCGTAATATGATTGACTTTTTTGTAAGAGCTCGTTTGCTACATTTGAGACAACGAAAGGACGAGGGCAATGTTTAAACTGTTTTCAATTAAAGAGGCTAACAATTTGATTCCCCAGGTCGATTCTCTAATGGGAACCATGCAAGAGAATATGACTGATATCCTTCGTTTACGACAAGAGATTGCCGATGCTGCGCCCTTTAGCATAGAAGGAAGAAACAAAGCGCAAGAGTTGCATTTTCTGGTACGAGACGTTCAAGATTTAAAGGGACAGCTAGACCGAATGGGCGTTTTTGTTAAAGATGTCAGCTCAGGTTTGGTTGAGATTCCTAGTCAAGTCGGTGCCGAAGTCGTATATCTCACCTGGGAAAAAGGACAAAATAGTATTACCCATTATCACAGATTAAGTGAAGGCACAAGCCTACCGTTGCGTAGTGAGCCTTCCCTATCTCAGGCTATTGTTCAACTTTAATTTTCTTTAAACCCTTTTGGCAGGTCTTCGGGCCTGCTTTTTTATTGACCATTTCTCAAGCGATTTAAGCAATGGGTGAATTTGCGGTAGTATCATCCTATGGAAAGTATGAAACTTCCTCTATGGCCAGAAAGCCTGGTCGCTCAGATTCACGCTCGAGTGCAAGCAGCTAAGTCAAAAATAATTGTACTGGACGATGACCCTACAGGTACGCAAACCGTACATGACATCCCAGTCTATACTGACTGGTCTTTAGACACTATTCGTCACCTCTTTGCTGACCCCTCCAAACTTATCTATATTTTGACCAATAGCAGAAGTTTAATAGCGTCTAAAGCTGAGCAAGTTGCCCATGAAATAACGACTGCCTTAAACCAGGTTTCGCTCGAGTCTGGCATTGGCTTTACCCTGATTAGTCGCAGTGATTCCACCCTAAGAGGTCATTTTCCTGCCGAAGTTGATGCGCTTGCAAAAGCACTGGGAAAACCTACCGATGCTTACGTTTTGATACCTGCATTTTTTGAGGGTGGGCGAGAAACCATTGATGATGTTCATTACTTACATCAAGGGGATGTTTATACACCCGTAAACGAAACGCCCTTTGCTAAAGATGCTGTTTTTGGTTATCAAAATGCCAATTTAAAAGCCTGGACCGAAGAAAAAACAAAAGATAGAGTCAAAGCCTCAGAAGTTTTATCGATAAGCCTGGAAACGTTGCGACAAGGTGGGCCAGAGCGCGTCTTTAATCAACTCATGGCATCAGATAGCAAAGTCATAGTTGTAAATGCCGCAGATTACCGTGATTTAGAGGTTGCTTCTCTTGGCTTAATAAAAGCAGAAGCAGCAGGAAAAACCTATCTTTATAGAACCGCCGCGTCCTTTGTGCTAACTCGAGCGGGCATGACCAAGAGAAGCTTGTTGTCCCTGGCTGAATTTGACCTTTCCTCAAAAAACGGCGGTTTGATTATAGTTGGATCACATGTCCCTTTGAGCACCGTGCAGCTCGAGCATGTGCTTAATCACACTGATTCGTATCCCATCGAACTAAAGGTACCTGATTTGCTCGAGCCAGCTATGGCTAAGGATTTGCTCGCTCGAGCCTTAAAGGACACCAACAAAGTTCTTAGTGAAGGTAGAGATGTCATTATTTTTACCAGCCGTGAGCTCATCAAAAGGGAAAGTGCTGAGGCAAATCTTGCAATAAGTTCTGCCGTCTCGCAAAGTCTGGTAAGTCTTTTAAAAAACCTAACTACTCGCCCAAAGTATCTGATAGCTAAAGGTGGTATCACTTCATCGGACTTGGCAACCCAAGGTTTGGGTGTAAAAAAGGCAATCGTAAAAGGACAAATTCTAGCGGGTATTCCTGTTTGGTCACTCGGTAAGGAGGCAAAGTTTCCAGGACTTGACTATATTGTTTTTCCTGGAAACGTGGGTAATGCAAACAGCTTGACTGAAATTATCGTAAACCTAAAACACGAGCCAAATAACTCCTGAGGTTTTTAACGCTTAATTTCAATTGCAGACCCTTTTGAAAAACCATTTTGGCTTTATCAGAGACAAAAATTGTGGTCAGGTTCAAAATCGTCAACCTGTTGACATTTTCCTCGACGCGTGAGTCTGCATTAGCCATCAAAATATGGGCAAAAATCATTGACACCTTATTGACCTGCGTGGCATACTTAAGCGAATTTTGTTGCAGATTACGAAAATGTGTTTCACATTGTGCAACACATCTAGAATCGCAAGGCTCTTAAAAGGATTGCTTCATGGTAGTCATCGCCTGCGGTGCGTTAGCGAATGAGATTATTCAACTGCAAAGGTTGAATCATTGGTCGTTTTTTGAGCTCGAGTGTATTCCTGCCCAAATCCACAATCATCCTGAGCAAATCCCAGAACTTGTCAAAGCCAAAATTCTTAAGGCAAAATCCGAAGCTAAAGAGGTTTTTGTCGCCTTTGCCGATTGTGGGACAGGTGGCTTACTCGATAAGGTATTGCGAGAGTTTGAGGTTTCGAGATTGCCTGGAGCGCACTGTTATGAATTTTATGCAACGTCAGCGGTTTTTGAAGCTTTAAGCGAAGAAGAACTCGGAAGCTTTTATTTAACCGATTTTCTTGCCAGACATTTTGACAAGCTAGTTATAGAGGGTTTGGGTATAAGGAAATACCCTGAATTAAAAGAGATGTACTTTGGCAACTATAAAAGACTGGTTTATCTGGCACAAACTGAAAATCTTGATCTTTTAAACAGAGCCAAAATCGCAGCCGAACAACTTGGGCTCGAGTTTCACTCCCGATATACTGGGTATGGCACTTTGGCAACCAGCTTTGCCCAATTAGCCAAAACTCCAGCACAAAGGAGCCAAACCTGAATGTCAGCGAAACTCACTATTGTTTACTGGCGTGACATCCCCTCACAAGTGATTGCTCAAAAGGGGCGTGAGCGCTTTAGTCTGCCCTTATCCGACCGTTTTGAAAAAGCAATTGACGCGGCTGCCATGCTTGCTGGCGCTAGCAGTTCTGAAGCGTATATGGAGCACTGGCGTAAAGTTGCAGTTGCCTGTAGCGATGATCTGGAAACAGAAGCTCAGCTGGCAGCCCGTCAACTTGAAGCCGACTTTGACGCAGAAACGCTGCGCGATCTCATAAAAGCCAAAGGACTAAAAGAGGCGAGCAGTTAGCCTTAAAGGAGCCCCATGTCAGATACTGTTATTAGCTCAGCCCGCAAAGAAGTTGTTATCGGCTTTGACCGACCTTTTGTCATTATCGGTGAGCGCATCAACCCTACCGGGCGAAAATTGCTCGCCGAAGAAATGAAAAAAGGCGACTACAGCCGAGTTGAGAAAGATGCCCTTGCCCAAGTTGCCGCAGGCGCGCACATGCTAGATGTCAATGCAGGCATTCCACTTGCCGATGAACCCCGCATCTTAGCTGAAACCATACAACTTGTTCAGTCACTCACGGATGTACCCTTGTCGATAGACTCGAGCATTATTGAAGCGCTCGAGTCAGGGCTATCCGTTTACAAAGGCAAAGCTCTGGTTAATAGCGTGACTGGTGAAGATGAAGTGCTCGAGCGGGTTCTCCCTCTCGTTGCCAAATACGGCGCTGCCGTGGTCGCTATTTCCAATGATGAAACTGGCATTTCAGAAGACCCTGATGTACGCTTTGAAGTTGCCAAGAAAATTGTAAACCGCGCAGCAGATTACGGCATTCCTCATACCGACATTGTGGTAGACCCTCTGGTTATGCCCATTGGCGCAATGGGCACAGCTGGAAGGCAAGTTTTTCACTTACTTCGCCGACTCAAAGAAGAGCTCGATGTCAATTCAACCTGTGGCGCATCTAATGTTAGTTTTGGACTTCCCAATCGCAATGGTTTAAATGCCGCCTTTTTATCGATGGCTATTGCCTCGGGTATGACCAGTGCCATTACTAACCCTTTACATGAAGAAGTCATGCAAGCCGTTATGGGCGCGAATGTCATGATGGGCAATGACGAGCAATGTGTCAACTGGATTAAAAAATACCGCGAGCCTGCTCCTGTTAGTGCTGAAGGCGAAGCAGGACGCACAGGTAGACGTGGCGGCGAGCGCCGAAGAAGGTCAGCATAGGATAATGGATAAAAACTCCCATCTCGTTGTGTTTACGCCATCAGGAAAACGAGGTCAGTTTAAAGAAGGAACCTCGCTGCTTCAGGCTGCGCGTTCTTTAGGGGTAGATATTGACTCAGTTTGCGGTGGCCGTGGTATTTGCGGGCGCTGCCAAATCACCTTAAGTGAGGGAGATTTCTCTAAATTTGGCATTCACTCTCTAAGCGAGCATTTAATACCACTAACTGAGCCAGAAATGCGTTATGACGCACGTAAAGGGCTGAAACCTGGTCGCAGGCTAAGTTGCCACTGCCAGTTACAGGGTGATGTCGTCATAGATGTTCCTGCGGAAAGTCAGGTACACAAGCAAGTTATCCGTAAAGCTGCCCGTACCCAAAGGCTCGAGCTTGATCCAGTCGTCAAACTGCACTACGTTGAAGTCGAAGCTATGGATATGTATCGCCCCAGTAGTGACCTTAGACGACTGAAAAATGCCTTGAGGGAACAGTGGCACTTAGAAAAGCTCGAGGCAGGGTCTCACTTATTAACCGTATTGCAACCCGTTCTGCGGCAAGGTGAGCATAAAGTCACGGTTGCCATACATGACAATAAAGACATAATAGCGATTTGGCCTGGTTTAAATACGGCCGTCTATGGCCTAGCAGTAGACATAGGCTCAACGACGATTGCAGCTCACTTGGTCGATTTATCAAGTGGCACCGTCTTGGCCTCTTCTGGCAGTATGAATCCACAAATTCGCTTTGGCGAAGATCTTATGAGCCGTGTTTCTTATGTGATGATGAATCCAGAAGGCGCTGCTGAACTTACTGATGCGGTACGCACTGCCATCAATGAACTGGCAACCAATGTCGCTCATCAAGCAAAGATTGCCGTTGAGAACATTCTTGAGCTTAGCCTAGTGGGTAACCCAGTTATGCACCATTTACTTTTGGGCATTAGCCCAATCGAGCTGGGCGGCGCACCCTTTGCCTTGGCAACAGGAGAAGCGCTGACCCTTAGAGCCAGAGATATTGGCCTCAAAGTTCATCCGGCAGCCAGAGCGTATATTTTGCCTTGTATTGCAGGTCATGTTGGTGCAGATACGGCTGCCATGATTCTCTCGGAAAGCCCTCAACACAATGAAGCAATGACCTTGCTGGTAGATGTAGGAACAAATGCAGAAATTGTACTAGGAAATAAGCATCGGTTAGCGGCCTGCTCGAGCCCAACTGGCCCCGCCCTAGAAGGTGCGCAAATCAGTAGTGGGCAGCGCGCCGCAGCTGGTGCTATCGAGCGTGTACGTATTAACCCAGAAACGCTCGAGCCTAAGTTTAAAATCATTGGCTGTGAGCCTTGGTCAGACGAGCCTGAATTTTTTGAGGCTAGCAAACACCTAACCATAAGTGGTATTTGCGGTAGCGGCATTATAGAAGTCATTGCCGAAATGTTTCTAGCCAAAATCATTCGCCCTGATGGGTTTATTGATGGTGAGAAGCTCGAGCATAAGCGCATCAGCAAACAAGGAGCAACCTACAGTTACTTGCTTTACGAAGGTCATCCTGAAAAGGCAGATGTTTCTGTGAGCATTACCCAGCAAGACATACGCGCTGTACAACTCGCTAAGGCGGCTCTTTTTGCTGGGGTTCAACTTCTTATGGATCACCTTAAAGTAGAAAAAATAGACAGTATTGCCTTAGCCGGTGCCTTTGGCAGTCATATTGATACCAAATATGCCATGATTCTTGGGCTCATTCCTGATTGTGATTTAGACAAAGTGACCTCTATTGGTAATGCAGCAGGCGATGGCGCACTTCAAGCGCTTTTAAGCCGCAAAGCTAGGGCCGAAGTCGAAGACGTGGTTGAAAAAGTAGAAAAGATAGAAACAGCTGTTGAACCCAAGTTTCAAGATTATTTTGTCGATGCCCTCGCCATACCGAATAAAACCACCCCCTTCCCCAAGCTCGAGGCAAGCCTGGGTATTCAGTTTTCAGATTGGCTTAAAAACCTTAGTGACGAACAAAGTACAAACCGCCGTAGACGCAGACGCGAAGCTACGGTTTCTTAGGAGGACATAATGGCAGATGAACTTGATTTACGGACTTTAGACGACGAAGAACTTGTTGAGCAAATGCACGACGATCTTTATGACGGTCTTAAAGAAGAAATAGACGAAGGCACCCGCATACTTTTAGAGCGAGGCTGGTCAGCTGAAAGAGTACTAAACGACGCGCTGGTTGCAGGCATGACTATCGTAGGTATTGATTTTAGAGACGGCATTCTCTTTGTACCTGAAGTTCTGATGTCAGCCAATGCCATGAAAGCTGGTATGGAGGTTTTACGGCCTATATTAAGCGCTTCAGGCGTTGAACCCATCGGCAAAATGGTCATTGGCACCGTTAAAGGCGATATCCACGACATCGGCAAAAATCTGGTCGCCATGATGATGGAGGGGGGCGGTTTTGAGGTTATAAATCTCGGGATTAACAATGACGCCGAAAAATTCCTGGCTGCACTTGAACAACACAAACCTGATTTTTTAGGTATGTCTGCTCTACTCACTACCACCATGCCCTACATGAAAGTTGTCATTGACGAATTAAAAGAGCGGGGCATGCGCGACGATTTTATAGTCTTGGTCGGTGGCGCACCCGTAAACGAAGAATTTGCCGATGCCATTGGCGCAGATGCTTATTGCCGTGACGCCGCAGTTGCGGTAGAAACTGCCAAAACACTCCTTGCACAAAGAAGGGCAGCTGCTCGGGCCCAAGCCTAGTTAGCTGTGAGCGTGACTTATGTCAACAGAACGTAGTGGTCGTCGTGGCGAAAACCGCCGTGAAGCTTTACGCGCTTCGAGAACTCAGAGGCAGGTCGGGAGCATTCGCCCCTTAGTTAGAAAACTTAACCCCGTCGAAGCCTTAGACCAAGAGGGTATCGAAAAAATACATAAAGCTTCCATGCGGCTATTAACCAAGCCTGGGTTTTTAATCTTAGATTATCCTAGTGCGCTCGAGGTTTTTAAAGCTCATGGGGCAACGGTAGAAGGCAATATCGTCAAAATTGACGAAGCTACCCTAATGCACTATGTTCGTATGGCACCCAGTCAGTTTACGCTGCTAGCCCGCAGTGAGCAAAACAATGTCACCATTGGGGGTAAACACATGGTTTTTGCCCCCGTGTATGGCCCTCCTTATGTTGCTGACCATGACACAGGTCGTAGACAAAGTACCTTAAAAGACTTTGAAAACTTCAATAAGCTGAGCCATATGATCCCCGATTTGCATCATGGTGGTGGAACAGTTGTTGAGCCAAATGATATCGGGGTTAACGAGCGCCACCTAGATATGGTGATGTCTCATATCAAGCACCACACTAAGGCTTTTATGGGCAGTGTCACGCATGCAGATAATGCCGCTGATAGCGTGACCATGGCTCGCATTCTTTATGGCACAGACGCCATTGCGCAAAATCCTGGTCTTCTTTCGCTCATTAATGTCTCGAGCCCCATGCGCCACGATGACCGCATGCTCAGCGTCATTGATGTAAATGCAAGGGCAAAACAAGCCCTTATCATGACCCCTTTTACCATGGTTGGTGCAACCTCACCTACCAGCTTGGCAGCTACCATTGCCCAGTTAAATGCAGAAGCCCTGATAAGTGTCGCTTATGCCCAAATGATTAACCCAGGCACCCCTTGTTTGATGGGTTCTTTTATCTCTATTGTAGATTTAAAAAGTGGTGCGCCAACCTTTGGTACAGGTGAGCAAAACCTGCTGCTTTTTGCCGCTACCCAAATGGCTCGCTATTACAACCTACCTGTTCGTACAGGGGGTAATTTTACGGCCGCCCAAACAAGTGATTATCAGGCAGGCTATGAGTCAGCTTCGACCTTTTGGCCAACCGTTCAGGCTGGTACCAATTTTGTTTTACATGCGGCAGGTTGGCTCGAGGGTGGCCTTATTTCTGGCTATGAGAAATTCATTTTAGATTCTGAGTCACTGGGCATGATGGCAAATTATCAAAGGGGCATCGAGCTAGATGAGGAAAGTTTTGCCCTAGATGCTTATGACGAAGTGCCTCCAGGCGGACATTTCTTAGGTGCAAGTCACACTATGCGTCACTATGAGACCGCCTTTTACAGTCATCGCGTTTTTAATATGGACAATTATGAAAAATGGCAGGCAGAAGGCATGCAAAATGCCTATAAACGCGCCAATGGTATTTGGAAAAAAATGTTAGCAGAGTATGAAGCACCTGCTTTAGATGACGCCAAGCGCGAAGAGCTTGAGGCCTTTATGCGTTGGCGTAAAGAGCAGATTCGTGCTGGCAAACCCCGCACGGAGTGGCAAGGCTAATGAAAGGAAGATTGAATATGAAGGACAACCAGTATGTGTTTAGCAATAAGAAAGCTCTAAGCATTTTGCTCGCAAGGTCTTCTTATTCATTTTCTATTTTTCTTACCTCTAGACCAAAACTCGGAGCATCTCAATGAGTCTTCAACGTGACCCTTTAAGCAAAATTGTCGTTTTGGGCGCAGGCATTGTTGGTTGCAATATTGCCGATAGACTGACTGAACTTGGCATGAAGCAAGTGACGGTGATTGAAAAGGGTCCTTTGTTTCATACGGGGGGCAGCAGTTCCCACGCACCCGGACTTGTCTTTCAAACCAATGGTTCAAAAAGCATGATGCAAATGGCCATGTACACGGTAAAAAAATTTAGCGCTTTGCGACATGAAGAAGGGCCAACTTATTTGCCTGTTGGCGGGCTCGAGCTTGCCGTCACCGAAGCGCGCATGAATGAGTTGCGCAGACGGTATGGCTTTGCTCAGTCTTTTGGTCACCACCAAGCTCGCTTGCTAAACCGAGATGAAGTCCTTGAGATAAATCCCCTCTTAAATAAAGATTTTGTGCTTGGTGGCTATTTTAGCCCAGGCGATGGCATTGCTAAAGCGGTACGCATTATGGATTCACTTGGCAAACGGGCTATGGCTCGAGGCGCAGTGTTTCATGGTGATACTGAGGTACTTGACATCATTGTAAAAGATGGTGCAGTACGTACTGTTGTAACCAATAAAGGTGACTTTGAGGTCGACCTTGTGGTTTGTGCTGCTGGTATTTGGGGGCCAAAAATTGGCAAGATGGTAGGCGTACCTATCCCTTTACAACCCCTAGAGCATCAACTTGTTTTTATGTCGCCTCATGCAAAGCTCGAGCCTTTTAAAACGGGCAATGAAACACAGCAACCTATTTTGCGTCACCAAGACAGAAGTATGTACTTTAAACAAATGGCTGATTCTTATGTGGTTGGTTCGTATCAGCACCGCGCCATCCCCGTTAAGGCCGAAGCTATCAAATCAAACGCTGAAGCGTTAAAGAATGGTCTGAAGCGCAATGAGCCAAGTATCCATCCTTTTACACCAGAAGATTTTGTCAAGCCGCTTGCAGATGCCAGAGAACTTTTGCCCTTTTTAAAGGAAACTGAGATCGACTGGGGCATGAACGGCATGTTTTCATTTACCCAAGACGGCATGAGTATCTTTGGTGAGTCAAGCAAGGTCAAAGGCTTTTGGAGTGCTGAAGCCGTATGGGTTACGCATTCCGGCGGCGCAGCTGATGCTATGGCGGAATGGATTGCTTTAGGTAAACCCTGGATTGACTTAAGGGAACATCATATTGCTCGCTTTGAAAAACATGCTCATAGTTTGGAATACACCAGGCGTCGGGGTAGTCAGAATTTTATTGAAGTTTATGACATCATTCACCCAAGGCAGCCCATGCTCGAGCCTCGCCCCTTGCGAGTTAGCCCTTTTTATAGTCAGCAAAAAGAGCTAGGGGCTTATTTTCTGGAAGCGTCTGGCTGGGAACGCCCTCAGTGGTTTGAGGTTAATAAAGAGTTTGATTGCAGTCATGTACCCCCTCGTGATAGCTGGACATCTCAATTTTGGTCTGCTACTGAAGGCGCAGAGCACAAAGCTACCAGAGAAAATGTCGCGCTATTTGATATGACCTCACTTAAAAAGGCTGAAGTGACTGGTAAAAATGCCAGAGTTCTTTTAGATAAGCTCACCACAGGAAAAATGACCATGAAACCTGGGCGGGTAAGCTACACGCTCATGCTAGATAAATCGGGGGGAATTAAGAGTGATGTTACGGTGGCTCGACTTAGCAATGAGCTCTATCACCTGGGTCTAAACAGCCTTATGGATATTGACTATCTAAAAGACAATGCTGAACAACTTGGAGATGTCAATGTTGAAGATGTCAGCAGCAAATACTGTTGTATAGGCGTCTGGGGACCCAAAGCGAGAGACCTCATTCAGAGTATTTCAGAAGCAGACTGGTCAAATGAAAGCTTTGGCTTTTTTAATGTCAAAGAGACTTATATCAAAGAAATTCCTGTAAGAGCCTTGAGGCTTTCTTATGTAGGGGAATTAGGGTGGGAACTCTATACCAGCTTTGACTATGGTTATAGCCTCTGGAACTATTTATGGAATGCCGGTCAGGCTTTTGACTTAGTTGCAGCAGGGCGCGGGGCCCTTAACAGCCTGCGAATGGAAAAAGGCTATAGGGGTTGGGGGAGTGATATGTGGACCGAGCATAGTCCAGAAGAAGCGGGCTTAAGTTTTGCTGTACGGATGGATAAAGAGGATTTTGTGGGTAAGACAGCGCTCGAGCATCGTGCAGTTAACCATAAGCTTTGCAGCCTTGCCTTTGAGCCTGGAAGATTGGTACAGGGTAGCAGTGAACCCGTTTATAAAGGCGAAAAAGTCATTGGCTTTGTTACCAGTGCCTGTTATGCCTACAGTCTAGGTCATGGTCTTGCTTATGCCTGGCTCGAGCCTGCGTATAGCCAAGAAGGCGCTGAACTCGAAGTTTTATATTTTTCTGAGCGTTTAAAAGTAACGGTCATAGCGTCAAATCCTTATGACCCTGATATGGCAAAGATGCGCAGTTAACTGCCCTTGAAAGGATACCTATGATCAAAGAGCCTAGTTCCGTCGCCAGTTTTGGCACCTTGCTTAAACACCCAAAGTACGAGCTTATCCCCATGAAAAATGTTGAAGCTTGCTTTGAGCACATTCCTGCTGATGCCAAGTTAAGCATCACCGTTTCACCCAGTAAAGGTATCGATGCAACCCTGCAACTTTGCAAAACGGTAAGCGCCTATTTGACTAAGCCTAAGCAGATTACCCCACATATTTCAGCGCGTCTTGTTAAGAGTCCAGAGGATTTAAAAGCAATTTTAGAAACCGTAAAAGCTATTGGCATCCAAGAATTATTTATTGTTGGTGGAGATGCCAGCAGCCCCGTGGGACCCTATAAAGATTCTTTTGACCTCGTGCAGGCCATACGCGATTTAGATGACCAGATTCGGCTAGGCATAACCGCCTACCCAGAAGGACACCCAAACATTCCCAAAGATATTTTGCTGGCAGATTTAAAACGTAAAGCACCCTATGCACAGTTCATGGCCAGCCAGCTTTGTTTTGAAGCAGATACGCTAAAGAATTGGCTCAAGCAAACCCGTCTCGCGGGTATTACGCTACCTCTACAAATTGGCGTGGCCGGGGTTGTTGATTTGGCAAAACTCATGTCAATTTCAACTCGCATAGGTGTGGGGGATTCGATTCGCTATTTTACCAAGCATACCGGAAATGTCCTAAAACTTATGGGTGGCTATAAGCCAGGGGATTTGCTAGATAAACTTGTACCCATTTATGCTGATCCTTATTTCAATATAGAGGCATTTCATATTTACACTTTTAATAATCTGCAAAAAACCGAAGCCTGGCGTAAACAAAAACTAAAAACATTAGGGATGTCTTGAGACATATCCTGGAGGTAAAATGAGTTTCCCATCTGACCTAGAGATTGCCAAAAAAGCAAAGCTTATACCACTTAAAGACATTGCCTCCCAAATGGGTATTGCTGAGGATCATCTCGAGTATTACGGCAAACATGTTGCAAAAATCAGCCTCGAGGCTATTGACGCCCTCAAGAACCGCCCTAAGGCCAAATATGTCGTAGTTACAGCCGTAACCCCTACGCCCTTAGGTGAAGGTAAAACGACCACCACCGTTGGTTTAGGTCAGTCCTTTAAGCATATCGGTAGTAGCGCCACCATTGCGATTCGGCAACCCTCTATGGGGCCAACTTTTGGCATAAAAGGCGGAGCAGCAGGGGGTGGCTATAGTCAGGTTGTCCCTATGGAAACCTTTAATATGCACCTTACCGGTGATATGCATGCGGTGACAGCTGCCAATAACATGCTTGCAGCCATGATTGATAACCACTTGCAACAGGGCAATAAGTTAGGAATTGACCCGCAAAGCATAACCTGGAAGCGGGTACTCGATATCAATGACCGTGCATTGCGCAACATTGTGATTGGCCTTGGTTCGAAGGATGATGGCATACCCAGACAAACCGGTTTTGACATTACCCCGGCATCTGAGGTCATGGCAGTTTTAGCACTATCAACTTCATTAAAAGATATGCGGCAAAAACTTGGTCGCATTGTGATTGGGCAAAATTATGCCAAAGAACCCGTAACAGCTGAAATGCTCAGTGCTGGTGGCGCTATGGCGGCGATCATGCGTGAGGCTATCAAACCCAATCTCATGCAAACGCTCGAAAATACCCCTGCCGTTGTTCATGCAGGACCATTTGGCAACATTGCTCACGGAAACTCTTCTATCATTGCTGACCATTTAGCCATTCATAGCTCTGAGTTTTTAATCACCGAAGCAGGCTTTGGTGCAGACATGGGTGCTGAGCGCTTCTTTAATATTAAGAGTCGTTATTCTGGCCTTAAGCCAAATGCCGCAGTCGTTGTTGCCACCGTTCGCGCTTTAAAAGCTCACTCTGGGCGTTTCAAAATTGTGCCAGGAAAACCGCTACATGAAGACCTTTTAAAAGAAAACCCAGATGATGTTTTTGCTGGAGCTGACAATCTCAAAAAGCAAATTGAAAATGTGCGCATCCACGGAGTTTCACCTGTTGTGGCTATCAACGCTTTTCCCACTGATTTCAAGTCAGAACACGACGCTATAAAAGAAATTGCTGCCTCTATGGGGGCTAAAGCAGCCGTTAGTTATCACTTCGTGAAAGGCGGTATAGGGGCTGCTGAACTTGCCGAGGCCGTTAAAGAAGCTGCCACTGAAGGCTCGAGCTACGCACCCCTTTACCCAGACAGTATGGGGCTCAAAGAAAAAATCGAAACCGTAGCCAAAAAAGTTTATGGTGCCGATGGTGTTGACTTTGACGCCAAGGCGAGCAGCCAGCTTAAAGCTTACGAAAAGCAAGGCTTCGGTCATTTACCTGTTTGTATTGCTAAAACTCATCTCTCTATTTCATCTGATCCTTCCTTAAAAGGCGCGCCCAAAGGCTGGAGATTACCCGTTCGTGAGGCCAAAGTCTCAGCAGGTGCCGGCTTTGTTTATCTAATAAGTGGCGATATGCGCACCATGCCCGGGCTTGGCTCAAATCCCGCCGCCAACACTATTGATTTAGATGAAAATGGCGAAATTATCGGTCTTTTTTAAAGCTTTCGCGAAAATGGCAAAGAAGTGTCAAAGAATTCTCACGGCTGTCTGAGAAGGCTTGATATATAAAGGATAAACACGCCTTTGATTTAGCAAGGTAAGAAACCACGAGGATATTATGGCGAAAAAACCCAGACCCGCATCTACCAATGCCCCTCAGCTACGAAGGTCTGCACTCTACGATTATCACTTTAGACGGGCAGCCAAAGTTGTTGTCGGTGGAGGTGGCTATCTCTTTCCAACAAGTTACACCTCTCCCGTTGAAGAACATCTCAATGTTCGAAACAACGTGGGAATGCAAGATCTCTCAAGCATGGGTGAGATTGACATAAAAGGGCCAGGGGCAGAGCGCTTACTAAATTACTTAGCTGTCAATGAACTACGTGACCTTTATCCCGGGCAAGTTCGCTACACCACGCTCTGCAACGAAGACGGCTTTATCGTCGATGACGTTACTATTTACAAATTCTCTGAAGAACACTTTATGGTGGTAACCAGCTCAGCACCCAGACAAACAACATTTAACTGGATTCGCGAGCACAGCTACGGCGTGAGTGCTTATGCAACCGATCTTACGGGCGCAGTCACCTTTATTAGTGTACAAGGGCCAAGATCACGGGAGTTTTTAGAGTCGGTCACAGATGGTATTGACTTTCCCAGTTTGCGGTTTTTTCGCTTTGGTTCCGCAGTTATCAATGGCACCCAGCTCATCTTGTCCCGTTCGGGTTATACCGGGGAGCTTGGCTATGAGCTTTATGTGCCTAGTGATGAAGCTGCAATTTTATGGGACTATCTGGAAACTGAAGGCAAAGCCTTTGGGCTTTTACCTTATGGCGCTGAAGCCATGCAGAGTTTACGCATAGAAAAGGCGCTGCCCCTTGCTGGACCTGACATAAACGGGGAACAAACCCCTTTCGATATGGGTCTAGATAGGTGGATTCGGTTTGACAAATATGACTTCATGGGTCGGGATGCTCTTTTAGACGTTCAAGATAGAGGTCTTGAAAACCGCTGGGTCGGGATGGTTTTAGACAGTGAATTACCTGCTCGAAAGGGCGACGCCATACATACTATTGCCGATATTAAGGCTGTACGTGAAAAAATGATTACAGGTGCCGAAGCTGGCGATTATTTTGACAGTGAAAAAGCAAGCAAAACCGTTGTTGGCCAAATCAGCTCGAGCGCCCGTGGGCACAGTGTTGGTAAAACGCTTGCCCTTGGCTTTGTTAATGTTACGCATGCTTACCCTGGCTCGAGGCTCATGATCAATGTTGCAGGTCGCCCCATTTTAGCGACTGTCAGCAGCACACCGTTCTTTGACCCCGCAGGGCTGCGCATGCGCGGTAAATACCCTAAATCATTACGCGAGAACAGTTAAATGATTGGTTACAGCAAACGCTTTAATACGATAGTTGTTGGTGTGGGTGGTATAGGGAGCGCAACCTGCTACGAACTTGCCAAGCGTGGCAAAACCGTTTTGGGGCTCGAGCAATATGACATCCCTCATGACCTTGGTTCTTCGCATGGCTATACTCGCATTATAAGGCTTGCCTATTATGAGCACCCTAGTTATGTGATGCTCCTAAAACGCGCCTATGAACTCTGGCATGAAATTGAACGCGTGTCGGGCGAAAAGGTCTTCTATCAAACCGGGTCTATTGATGCGGGGCCCGCTGATAGCTGGGTGTTTAAAGGAAGCCTTCAGTCTTGTATAGAGCACAATATTCCCCATGAAGTTCTTACAGGTAAAGCTTTAGCAGAACGCTTTCCTGGCTATAAATTACCCTTTGATACTATGGCTTTACTGCAAGCCCAGGGTGGGTTTATCACCCCAGAAAAAGCCACCGTTGCCTACGTCAACGAGGCCATCCGCTTGGGTGCAGAAATTCATGGCCGAGAAAAAGTTTTGGGCTGGGAACCTCTAGGTGATGATGGCGTCAAAGTTTATACCACACGTTCAGAGTACGAAGCCGATAGTTTAATCGTTACTTCAGGCGCATGGAATGACGAGATGATGCCCTTTTTACACGGCCTCGCGGTACCTGAGCGTCAAGTTTTGGCCTGGCTACAACCCAAAAAACCAGAGTACTTTCGAGAAGACAGCTTTCCTGTATTTAACCTTTTGGTTGATGAAGGTAGGTTTTACGGTTTCCCTATACACGCTGTACCTGGCTTTAAATTTGGCATGTACCATCATTTTGAAGAACATGGTCATCCTTCTGAACTCAGCTTTGAAGTTACCTCTGCCGAGGAAGAGATGATGCGAGACTTTGCCGGACGGCATTTCCCCGATGGCGCTGGCCCCACCATGACGCTTAAGGCTTGCATGTTTACCAATTCGCCTGATGGTCACTTCATTATTGATTTACACCCCAAGTACCCACAAGTTTCGTTTGCGGCAGGTTTCTCTGGTCACGGTTATAAATTTGTCAGCGTTTTGGGTGAAATTATGGCTGATCTCTCTGAAAGACGCTATACCAGACATGAAATAAGCCTGTTTAATCTTGCCCGACTTACAGGGCAAGTCAGTGAACTTCAGGCCAAAAGAATGATGATGCCCGAAAGAGTCGTGAAAACGTCTCACGAGCGAACCAATGTGATAGCAAAACGCTACCAGACACAGCATACGCAGCAACTTAGAGGAAACAGCAGGTCCAGCCTATCTAGCTCGAGCCGCCTCCATATGCGCCCCGAAACAAGACATCAAAACCGCCTTGGTCATCAAGATTCTGACGTTTCAGGCAACTATGTCGATGAGGAAATTAAACCTTTTTGGTGATAGGTAAGCTCCATTAAAAATAGTTTGGTTAGCTTTTTTTTGACACTTTCTTACGAGCGTTAGCTCGAGCCTCAGCGAGATTGCTCAAGCGTTCTTTAACTTTTTTATCCCAACCTTCGTCAAACGCTTCGTAGTAGACCTTATCTCCCATGACTTCAGGAAAATAGCCTTGGGCAAAACTTGCTTCAGGGTTATCAAAATAATAAGCGTAGGCTTCGCCGTAACCAAGGGATTTCATCATTTGCGTTGGTGCATTGCGTAAATGATTGGGAACATCTGCAGAAGCAAACCTCTCTGCATCTTGCTGGGCCTTTTTCCAGGCTGTATAAACGGCATTGGATTTAGGTGCTAGGGCAAGGTAGACCGCTGCTTGAGCCAGGGCTAGCTCACCTTCAGGTTGCCCAAGAAAGTGAACAGCGTCACGGGCAGCTACCGCTAGTCTTAAAGCATTAGGATCTGCCAAACCGATATCTTCACTTGCCATACGAACCAAGCGTCGCGCCACATAGAGAGGATCTGCACCGCCCCCCAAAAGCCTTGCTAACCAGTAAAGCGTGGCGTCGGCTTGACTTCCGCGAACCGACTTATGAAGCGCACTCATGAGATTATAAAAGTGCTCTCCCCCTTTATCAAAGGCTAAACTTTTAGCTGCCAAGGTTTTTTCTAGCAAAGTCGCCGTAACGGTTTTTTCTCCCTGGCTCGAGAGAAGCTCGAGTGCAGCGAGGGCCCTCCTAGCATCTCCATCTGACCAATCTGCAAGACCTTTTAGGGCGGTCTCATCCATCACTAAAGCAGAATCTAAACCTTCTGGATGCCTTAATCCCCTTTGTAAAATCTGCATTATGGCTTCTGTTGAAAGAGCCTTAAGAACATAAAGTTGCATTCTCGAACGAAGGGCAGAATTGACTTCAAAAGAAGGGTTTTCTGTGGTTGCTCCAATCAGATAGAGCGTTCCGTCTTCAACAAAGGGCAATAGCAAATCTTGCTGCGCTTTATTGAAACGGTGAATTTCATCAAGAAATAAAATCGTGTTTTTCCCTGAAAATTGCAGCCTTTGCCTGGCCTCCTCGGCTATTTCCCTAACATCTTTCACGCCTGCCTTCACCGCCGAAAGCATGACAAAATAAGCTTCAATCTGCTTGGCAATAAGTCTTGCTAAGGTAGTTTTACCTACACCAGGTGGTCCCCAAAAAAGCATCGAGTGTAAACGCCCTTGACTTAAGGCATTCCTTAGAGGCTTACCCTCACCAAGTAGATGCTCTTGTCCTATAATATCGGCCAAGTTTTGAGGTCTTAGCCTTTCAGCCAGAGGAATCTGCGCCACCTAAAGAGTCTACTTTGGATCGTAAGCGAGCTCTTGCTTTTAGATGACGACCCTTTCCCTCTTTTTATTAATTTTATGAAAAAGAGAATCTAAAATGGGCACTTTAGAAGTATCAACAGAAATCTGAACCTTATTGCTAAGCACAGAAAGTCTAGCGCTAACGTCAATGCCAAATAAAATATTGGGACGTTTCAGGACTTACTCATTCGTTGCAAATCTTTTAGTGGCACGATAATAGAAGGGAAATAGGCGGAACTAAACGCACGTGTGTGATTCAAGCAATTAGCCTTGAGTTTTGTTAAGATAACCTAGGTTGGTTTCAGGTTTAACGTTTTATGGGTGCACGACCAGCAAGTAAGAGGATTTATGTTTGTTCGTATTTTAAAAAAATACTTCGTTTGTTTGGTAGTGATAGCTAGCTTGTCTTTGGGTCTTGCTCAAACACCCTTATCCCCAGAAGCACAGGA
Organism: Trueperaceae bacterium; assembly: GCA_024642575.1. Taxonomy (GTDB): domain Bacteria; phylum Deinococcota; class Deinococci; order Deinococcales; family Trueperaceae; genus JAHEBB01. The sequence goes on from JAHEBB010000025.1 coordinate 19,136, forward strand.
AGTTCTTCAAAAAGGAGGGCAAGCAGCTGCACTCGCTCTTGCCACTTATGACGAGCATTTTATTGATAAACCTTTATGGCGAGAAGCGGTCAATTATGGGCTCGAGCTTCAAAAATTAGCCCCGGATAATCCTCAAACCTACCGATTCTTGGGTCAGGTCTATAGCAGCATTAGTTTTTATAGCCGAGCCTGGGAAGCCTGGGAACGTTATAAACGTCTAGGTGGGGTTATGAATGCTCAAACTGCGCCATACTTAGAGCGTGTAAGCAGTTGGCTAGGAAGCAAAAGCTTTGTTGAAGAAAATTATAAAGATTCTATTTTGTATTACGAAGCCCTTATAGAGCTCGAGCCAGAGAGCGAAGAAGCAAATCAACATTTAGCTCTAAGTCATATCGCACTTGGACAACCCCAAGAGGCGACTCCTTATTTGACAAACCTAACCCAAGAGTTCCCTAACAAGGCTGATTATATAAACCTGCTTTCTCGTACCGAGGAACAAGCCAAATATGGCACTGAGGCTACCGAAGCGTTTTATAGCGGTATTGATCTCTATTCTCAAGGTAATAAAGAGAGCGCTTTAAGCGCATTTGATAAAGCCAGCAGTCTAAGTAGTACCTATCGTAAAGCCTTTGTTTGGGCTGGGCGTGTTAGTGAAGAATTAGCTCAACCTGCCAAAGCTATTAATTATTGGAAACAGGCCGTTGTGCTAAATGAAACCGATGAGGAAGCGATTCAAGCGCTCGAGCTTGCGCAAGGTCAAGCAGAATTTGGCATAGATGCCTACAATAATTTTAAGCAAGGTCTAAAGTATTATCAGCAAGGTATGCGAGGTGAAGCCTTTTGGAGCATACAAAGGGCAACCCAGTTTAATCCAAACTATGCCGACGCCTACGCTTGGCTTGGTCAGATCTCAGTTGAAAACCGTGATTTAAATGCCGCCCTTAACTTTTATTCTCGCGCCCAACAGCTCGAGCCTAGTAGTACACTGTTTCAGTCCGCCTACTCGGAAACCTCTAGGTTGCTAACTCAGCAAGTTGCCGCAAGTTTACCTACACCCACACCAACAACAGTAGCTGAAACCCAGCCAAGACCTCAGCCAGAAGCAACAACGCCTCCAGTGAATGCAGCAGCTTCTGTTCAACCACCAAGCAATCCAGTGACACCCACGGCTGAAGTCACTCCTCCCACACCAGCCGCGATTGCTGAACCACCCGTTTCAGCACCTACTATTACCGAAACCCCTATTTCTACCCCTGAAATTACAGAAATACCTAAGACACCAACCCCTGAACCAGTAGCTGAGGTTCAACCAGAGGTTCCTGCCCCAGTAGCATCTAGCCCCTTACCTACTCCAAATGTCGTAACGCCTAACGCACCAATTATTTCCGCCTCGGCGGCCCAACCTCCTACGCTTACAGCAACCCCTGTCCCCGACCCAAACATTCAAGCAGTAGCAGTGACGCCAAAACCACCAAAACCAGAGCCCGTTCCAGTTGCAGCTGGACCCGCTGTCACGGTACTTGATATCAATTACGAGCATCAAAGCCCTGATGCAGGCGGGACTGGTGCTTTTAGCTTCTTTGATAGCCCCTCGAGCCTGCTAAGTAATCTTAAAGACCCTGTAGATTACGTCGATGGCAAGCTCTACCAGCGCATTAATGTCAGTTCAAAACCAAGCGGTGAACCCGTCAAATATCAAGTTTGCCTAGTTCACAATGACAATCTTTCTATTGGGCCCGCTTGCAGCACCAATAGCACCTTACAGTTTGAAGAACCCGGCGTTTATGAAGTCTCGCAAGCCCTAAGTACTTTTAGCAATTTTGACAAAATTGATTGGACCAAGGGTATTCAGCAAGTGATGCTGATTTTACAAGATAAGGATGGCAACACGATTGACAATCGCGTTGCCTTTACCGATAACAGCGGTGCAGTTATTGATTTGAATGCCTATTACCCCATGAAAGTGAAATACAGCGCCATTCTGGTTCCTCTTGGTGGCACCTTCCCTGGTTGGCCGTAATTTTCACCCAAGCTATACCTTAGTTAGGGGTAAATGCGATAACAATATAACCATCGCTATTGTAGGCAAATAAATAAGTTCCAGACGCACTTTTATAAGAACGAACAAGGGTACCTGCATTATTAAACCATTCTCCCAAGGGGCTTAAGCCTGGGAGTTCTTGTGAAACGTGCTGGTTAACTGATTCTTGAAAAAGTTGTGCGGAACTGGAAAACCATCCACATGCAAAATTCACGATGTCATCTTCAATATCACAGGCAGTAGTTGTGATATTTAAATTGATAAACAGGCCTTGGGTTACATAGTATTGCTCACTACCTGCAACCATTTCTCTGGCAAAAACGGGCAGACAACTTAAAACGAGAATCAGACAAAGTGCTCTTCTTAGTAAATACATAGCGCTATTGTAAGAAATATTTTGCCAGAATGTATTAATCCAGGTGTATGCGAGAAATTAATGAGGGTTTTTGAACAGATCATAAATACTCTTTGATAACTGAGCAATAAGCATCATGCCTTCTTGCTCATAACTATAGGACTTATCCTCTGAACCATCCGTCATAATGACCAGAATGTAGAGAGGCGTATTATCTCTTGCATAAACAATAGCCGCATCATGCCAAAGCCCACGCAAACAACCACTTTTGCTTGCGATACTCAAAAAGTCGCTAAAAAGGTCTTTATCTGTTGGTAGATAGCGAGCAAGGGCTTCGGTCCACTGTTGTTTTTTTAAGGTCTGTATAGCAAGCTCTGTCAACCCATCTGGCAGTAAGTCTTTTTGCTCGAGCCTAAGGAGTAAGCCAAGGATGTCAGCAGCACAGGTAGTGTTAGTTTTACCTTGCCGCTGAAGCTCATTTTGTTTTTCCAAAGGTAGTTGTAACTTGCCTATAACTTGGGTCTGGCTGAGTCCGAGCTCTTGTATGAAGGCATTTGCCTCAGTTTGACCTAGCAAGTCAATAATCATATTGGTTGCCGTATTATCACTTACGATTATCATAAGCGTAAGTAAATCACCTAGACTGGGCTCGAGCCCAGCACCCAAGTCATGTAATATACCTGCGCCACCCACTTGATCTTCTGAGCCCATAAAATAGCGTTTGTCTATATCTAGCTCTCCCCTGGCTACCTTGGTCAAAACATGAATCAAGAGCGGTAATTTTATCAGGCTTGCTGACCGCATACTTTCGGTAGCCCTATAAAGATAGGATTGACCAGATTGAAATTCGTAGTAAGCAAGTGAGACTTGTCCAGAGAATTTCTCAATGAGCGGTCGTAATTTTTCATCTAACATAGTTAAGCGAGCTCGAGCCTTATCAGGTCTGCAAAACTTTCACGCTTTCTTGCCAAGTGGTAGTCAGAACCTTTGACTACCACTTCGGCAGGGCGGTAAGAAGAGGCGTAATTTGAGCTCATGGTAAACCCATAGGCACCTGCCTGCTCCACAACCAGTACTTCGCCACCTGATAGCTGCGGTAAATTTACATTTTTGCCCAGCCTGTCCGCATTTTCACAAAGGGGGCCATCGACATCGGTTAGGACAGAAGGCTGACTGTTAATCAGTACCCGAATAGGATGCTTAGCTCCGTAGAGAG
>JAHEBB010000026.1 GCA_024642575.1 Trueperaceae bacterium
ACAAAATGAAACCCTGAGTAGCGAGGTTAAGGAGCGTAAAATAGCCCAGGCCAACCTCGAGCTTTTAAACACAGATTTAGAAGCAAGGGTGCAGCAGCGAACCAAAGATTTACAGCTCGAAATCGAGGAGCGTCGGCGCGCAGAATTAAACTTGCTCCATCTTGCTTTTCATGACTCCACTACCGATTTACCTAATCGCAGCTCATTTTTACAAACCATTGATGATTTTAAAGGCTTTAGAGAGTTTGCAGTTCTTATTTTAGATATTGATGGGTTTAAGGTTTTTAATGACAGTTTAGGGCCAGAATTAGGGGATGAATTGCTTAAAGTGGTGGCTCGCCGATTTTTTGACTTTAAACCTGATAATGTGGTTTTGGCACGCTTAGGGGGCGATGAGTTTGCTTTTTTACTCCCTGATGCTAATCAAGATTCAGCCCAAGTGTTTGCCAAGGAAATTTTAGAAAGCCTGAGACGTCCTTTAAAACTTGAGGCTTCAGAGTTATATCTGAATGCCAGTATCGGCATTTGTCTTTGCGATGAAACGTATACGAGTGGCAGTCATTTGTTAAGAGATGCCGACACTGCCATGTATAAAGCAAAACTTTCTGGTAAAGGAAGTTATCAGCTCTTTGACGCGAGCATGCAAGAAAATGCACAGGAGCGTTTACAGCTTGAGAGTGATTTGCGCCAGGCGCTCGAGCTTGACCTTGTTGATCAGCAGCTCGAGCTTTACTTTCAGCCTATTGTTTCATTACGTGAAGGGCGCATTACCTCATTTGAAGCCTTGCTTCGCTGGTCACACCCTGAAAAAGGCATGATCTCACCTGCAAAATTTATCCCAATTGCTGAAGAAACGGGGCTGATTCAGCGTCTGGGTTGGTGGGTTTTAAGATCAGCCTGTCAGCGTATTAAGCACTGGCAAAAAGTGCTTTCAGAAGATATCTGTGTCAATGTCAATCTTTCAACCTTACAGCTAAAGCAACCAAACTTCATCGAGCAGTTTAGAGCTTTACTGGTTGAGTACGATATCAAACCGCATAACTTAAAAGTTGAAGTCACCGAGAGCGCTATTCTAGAAGATGGCAGCTTACTTAGCGAAATTAGTAGCTTGGGTATTGCGATTTGTATTGATGATTTTGGCGTAGGTCATTCCTCCTTAAGCCGCTTGCAGGAATTCCCGATTCACACAATTAAGATTGATCGCTCCTTTGTCATGAAGCTCGAGCAAAGTCAGCAAGGGGCGGCGATGGCGGCCATGATTATTGCGATGGCAAAAGGGCTAGGGTGTGAAGTGGTTGCCGAAGGAATAGAAACCAAAAAACAGCTCGAGCGCTTGCAACTCTTATCTTGCCGCTTAGGTCAAGGGTTTTTCTTTTCCAAACCCGTTGCTGCTTTAGCCGCGGAACAGCTTTTCCGCGCCAGCGCTTAATCTTCAAATAGGTTTGTACTCATGTATCTGGCGGCAGAATCGGCAGCCATACAGAGTACAACCTTACCTGGGCCAAGTTCTTTAGCTGTTTCCAGAGCCGCAAAAACGGTTGCACCTGAAGACATACCAATAAAGATGCCTTCTTCTTTTGCCAAGCGTCTGGCAAGAGGGAAGGCGTCTTCTTCGTAGACCATTTTGCAACCGTCAAGCAGATGTATATCCAGATTCTTAGGCAAAAACCCTGGACCCATACCTTGAAAATTGTGCTGACCTCTTTGAAATCCATTCATAACGGCACTTCGTGCAGGTTCAACGGCATAAATCTTAATATCAGGGTTTTGTTCTTTTAGATAGCGACCAATGCCACTAATAGACCCCCCGGTACCACTTGCCCAAACAAAGGCATCGATGCGCCCTTGCATTTGTTGCCAGATTTCTGGCCCTGTGTAGTGGTAGTGATAGCGTGGGTTCGCGGGGTTCTCAAATTGATTAGGCATAAATGCCCCAAGTTCTTCGGTCAGTTCTTCGGCTCTTGGAATAGCACCCTGCATGCGCAAATGACCAGGGGTAAACTCGAGCTCTGCGCCATAAGCTTTAAGGGTGCGTTTTCGCTCTTCACTCATGGTGTCAGGTAAGACAATAATGCAGCGGTAGCCCCTTACGGCAGCCAAAAAAGCCAGACCAATGCCCGTATTGCCACTGGTAGGCTCAACAATTGTTTGACCTGAACCTGGGGTCAAAATGCCGCGCTCTTCGGCGTCCATAATTAGCCCCGTAGCCGTTCGGTCTTTAATGCTTCCGGCAGGGTTTTGACCCTCGAGCTTAATCCAAACTTCAGCCATGTCAGGGGATACAACTTTAAAAAGCTTAACCACAGGGGTATTGCCAATAAAACTATCAAACATACGTCTTGGAATGTTATTTTCGCTTACAGCAGCCATGCTTTAGCCTAAACAATCCGCATAGATTTCTTGGCTATATAAAAGACAGGGAAAAAGCTCGAGCCAATCATCTTGATGATACCTCCCCTTTTTCTTTTCTTTATTGATTTCTTACTTGAAATCTCTCATTGTTTTAGCGGATGATAGAACGCAAGGTGAATCGTCCTAATTCGCAGCTTACGCTTTTTAACCGTTCAACCCTTTTACTTGCCGCTTTAGCCCTTACTAGTATTCTTCAGGTGATTTTTATTAGTCTGGTGAAACGGCTAAAAGGCATTGATTATTTCGATTTAAATGCTTTGATTAACTTTCATGTCGATATCTATGACACGGGGTTTTTTGTCAAGGAAATGGTTGTGCCTGTTGCGCTGGTTTTCTTGCTTAGCAGTTTTCCCTTTTTTAAACGTTTGGTTACAAATCGGGAGCGCCGCTCTGATTCGTTCTTGCTCTTTATAGCGCTTTGCTTTATTCAATTAGCTTTTTTTGCCTATAGCTATAGCTCGAGGCCCGTTGACTATGAACCCTTAGGTATTTATTTTATGGTTTTGGCGGCTGGGTTTTTAGGGGGGTGGCGTATGGGTTTAGGGCTATCCCTCTTAAGCTATGCGCTGGTTGCTTGCCGTGTCTGGCTGTTACTTTCTACGCCCTTGGCTGAAAATTATCAGCAGGTTTTTCTGCACGGTGACGCTTTGCCGCTGATTTGGCAAGGCCTTGCCATGGGGCTTTTAGCAGGTCTTTTAAAAACAGGTCGTTTTATGCCTTTTGTTGCGCTGAGTCTTGGTTTTTTGATTGAAGTGATTGGGCGGTTTTTGGCTTCCCCAGCGCAACTTGACTTATGGAACTGGACGTCTCATATCCTTATTATTAGTATTATCAGTGCCACAGCGCTGGCGTTTGTGGCGCTATTTGTAAGAAACATTCAAGCAAGTTTTAACCGTCAGCAGACGCATCAAGCAGAGTTGGCAACGGCAAGAGCTGAGTTAAAAGCGTTGCACGCTCAAATTAACCCTCATTTTATTTTTAATTCACTTAATACGATTCGCTACTTTGTCAGAACTGAGCCCGATAAAGCCAGAGATTTACTACTGAGTCTTTCAGAAGTGTTTCAGCGTAGCCTAAGATCAGGAGAATTTATTAGCTTGCGTGAAGAACTAGCTTATGTTGAGGCTTATCTTGCACTAGAAAAGGCTCGTCTGGACGAGCGTTTAAGTGTTCAGTGGCTTATTCCCGATGAGCGGGTCTTGGCGCTAGAAGTGCCAACGCTCATTTTACAACCGCTGGTCGAAAATGCCATTATTCATGGGCTTTCGCCTAAACAAGATGGGGGTCACCTGACCATTACCATTGAATCCTGGGACGCAGAACTTGTGATGCAGGTTCGGGATGATGGTATGGGCTTTGAGGCCAAAGATTGGCGCGAGGCAAAGCCTAAAGGGGATAAAGAACGTGCTTCGATTGGCTTAACAAATATTGATAGTCGGTTACGCCTGCTTTACGGTGAAACCTATCGGCTTAAGCTCGAGTCTGAACTGGGCTTTGGTACGCGAGTGCAGATCAAATTACCCATTGCACCAGCAAGACTTATGCTAAAGGAAAGCCCTGTACAGTTGCCTGTTGAAAGGAAAGCTTTAGGGCAGTCGTGAAAATCCTGATTACCGATGACGAAGCGCCAGCACGAGGTGAATTGCGCTACATCCTTGAACAGCTCGAGCCTAGTCTTAGCTGTACAGAAGCGCGAAATGGGGAAGAGGCCCTTGCCAGTTTGAGTCATACGCAAGTTGATGTGGTTTTTTTAGACATTCAAATGCCAGGTCAAAATGGCTTAAGTGTGGCAAGCTCGCTCTTAGATTTGCCTGACCCACCTTTGATTGTTTTTGCCACTGCCTACGATGAACATGCGGTGCAGGCTTTTGAGCTCGAGGCGCTAGATTATGTGCTTAAGCCCTTTAACGAAAAACGTCTGGCACAGACCTTAGAGCGCATTCAACAATCGCTTGAAGATAAGACCCTGTTGCGTGAGCAGCAAGCGGTGCTTCGTTCGTATTTGCAGAAAAGCCAAATAAAAAATTTAAGCAAACTTTGGGTCGAACTTGAAAATGAAAATCGCATTCTGCTTGATTATGCCCAGATTTACTGGCTCGAGGCAAAAGAGAAACGTGTGATTGCGCATACCTTTGAAAACCAGTACCTGCTTCGCTATACCCTTAAAGAGCTTGAAGACTTACTCTTGGAGCATGGTTTTCTGAGAGTTCATAAGGGGAGTATCGTCAACTTAAACCATATTGCTGAAGTTATTCCCTGGTTTTCCGGCAATTACCGCTTACGAATGAGCAACAAAACCCTGACTGAGCTAGATATGTCTCGGCGCTATGCTGCCCAGCTAAAAGCGCTAACAGGCTGGCGCTAGTTTTTTGGGGGCGCAGAGCTGCCGCGCTTGACCAGCTTACCTGCAAAGCGCTGACGATAAGCGTCAGTACCTGGGTGGTGAATCTGTTGAAATAAAATTTCGATAGCGGCCTTAGCCATTTCTTTAACAGGTTGTTCAATGACATCTACAGGGGGGTCAACCAGAGATGTCCAAGTGTAATTGTCAAAGCTAATGAGTGAAACATCATCGGGAATTTTGATATTCAGTTCTCTAAGTGCCCTAAAGGTGCCAATTGCCATATTCCCCGTAACGGCAAAGAGGGCTGTAGGTGGCTCTGGCAAACGCATAAGGTAATGGGTAAAGTCATAGGCAGCGTCTTGGGTTGGACTTAAGTAACCAATATAATCTTCAGCAATCTCGAGCCCAAGTTTTTTCATAGCCAGGGGAAAGGTTTGTACCCTTTCATCTGGCTGAATCGTGGGATGATAGCTGCCTAACATGGCAATGCGTTTGTGACCTAGCTCAGCAAGGTAGGTAATCGCATCATAGACACACTGAGGATTATTAAGCATGACATGGCTAAACGGGCTTTGCGGCGAGAAGTAATCAATCTCGACAATGGCGATGCCTCGTTCTTGCATACGTATAAGATAGTCGGTATTGGCTTTACCAAAGGCCGAGCGAATAATAAGGCCACTAATACGGTTGCCATAAAATTCTTTGAGTTGCTTACGCTCGAGCTGAGCGTCATATTCATTATCAGCAACAATCAAGGTGTAACCTTGCGCTCTGACCTCTTGCCCAATGGTGCGCGTAAGTTGGGCAAAAAAGGGCTCAACAATGCTACCAACAACCAGACCAATGGTTTGACTTTGACCGCTGCGCAAAGCGCTCGCTAATTTATCGGGTTCATAGTGCAATTCACGAATGGCAGTTTGAACGCGCTCGAGCGTCTCTGCTGCCAATTTGTCAGGAAAGCGGATGGCGCGTTTGGCAGTCGTTGGTGAAACACCAGCAAGTTTCGCGACATCGTTGATCGTGGCCACGAGACCATTATATAGCTTTGTAAGGGTTTAGCAACCTTCATGAAAGCCTGAACCTGTTGACAAGGCATTGGTTTTCTGTTTATGCTAATGGCCACGAGACCATAGAAGTTTTAGGATAGTTAAACGATTTATCTATCGCTATGCAATTTTGACTATCTTTAGCGAAAGGATGTGGTAGTTGAGTAGAGGCTATATTGCAATTGGCCACGTGGCCACCATTTGATTGGGAAATCATTTCACCTATTTATTTTTTGGAGGATTTAGAATGCAGAAACTGTTAGGACTTTTGCTGGTACTCATTATGGGTTCAGCCCTAGCTCAAACCACCGTAACCATCGCCTCGGTAAACAACCCCGATATGGTTACCATGCAAGAATTAAGCACCCAGTTTGAGGCTGAAAACCCAGACATTAAGCTCGAGTGGCTCTTTTTAGACGAAGGCACCCTTCGTTCACGTTTGACCACCGATGTTGCTACAGGCTCAGGTGCTTTTGACCTAGTAACTGTAGGCGCTTACGAGACCCCACTTTGGGCAGCGAATGACTGGATTGTTTCAGTTGATCAAATGTCTAAAGACTACCCCGCAGCTGCAGAAGGTTATGATTTTGCCGATCTTCTTCCTGCTATTATTGGTGGTCTGACTTATAACAACGAACTTTTCGCAGTACCTTTTTACGCTGAGTCAAGCTTTACCATGTATAACAAGAAAATGTTCGATGCTGCTGGTTTAACCATGCCAGAGCAACCTACTTGGGAACAAATCGCTGACTTTGCTTGCAAACTCAATGACCCTGCAAATGGTGTTTATGGTATTGCATTGCGCGGTAAACCAGGCTGGGGCGACAACATGGCTCCTATTACAACCGTTGTAAACACCTTTGGTGGTCAATGGTTTGATGCAGAAGGTCATCCTCAACTTGATTCACAAGCTTGGCACGACGCGCTAACCTTTTACGCTGATCTTGTAAACCGTTGTGGCCCTCCTGGTGTTACCGGTAACAGCTTCCCTGAGTCATTGCAACTTATGTCAACTGGCAAAGCTGCAATGTGGGTAGACGCTACTGTAGCTGCTGGCTTTTTAGCAGGTAGCGAAGCAGGCCCTGACCTTTCTCAAGCTCTTGCACCTATTGGCCCTGTTGCTAAAGGTAATGCTTGGTTATGGTCATGGAACTTGGCTGTTCCTAAGTCAAGTGATGCACAAGAAGCTGCCTTCAAGTTTATGATGTGGGCAACCTCAAAAGGTTACATTGAAAAAGTTGCTGCTGCCAAAGGCTGGGCTGCAATTCCCCCAGGCACACGTAAGTCAACTTATGAGCGTAAAGAATACCTAGATGCTGCACCTTTTGCCACTATGACGCTAAATGCCATTCTTAAAGCCAATCCCAACGATTCAACTGCTGCACCACAAATTGCTCCTGGAGTACAGTTTGTACAAATTCCTGAATTTTCAGCGATTGGTACCGATGTTGCTCAGCAAATTGCTGCTGCTCTAGCAGGCACTATAAGCGTTGATGAAGCCTTAAAGAATTCACAAGAGATAGCTGACAAAGCTATGAAAGACGCTGGCTACTATTAAGCAGTAAGTAAATATATAAGTATGAGTATCAAGGACTGGGCAGACTGCTTAGTAGCCATTCTGCTCAGTCTTTGATTTTTAACAGTTAGAAAGATAAAAAGAATTCTTAGTTTATAGTAAATTTGCAAGATGCTTAGAGAGCTTACCCATACGCTTCGCTTAATACTTCTTGACACACGTTTCACTCGGGTAGAATTGCATTTTACTAATTTACATATAGTGATAATTAAGTTCAAATATTTGTGCTTAAGGGTTGAGTCCTAGGTGCGCAGTTTTGCGCGAAAAGTTGAACATTAACACCTATAATCTATTTTCTGCTTTGAATCTTGGAGGGACAATTATGGCGAGTACTACCTTAAACTCGAAAACACCTAAGCCAAAGCTCGAGCTACGCAAATACTTGTCGAGCCCTGGGTTACTTTTTTTAATTATTGTCACACAAGTACCTTTTATTGTTGCTATTTATTTTAGTTTTACCAATTGGAATTTATTAAGACCTACCAGTAAAGGCTTTATGGGTGTTTCCCAGATGTTTCGTAATTACGGACGCATTCTGACTGATAACACTTTTTATTCTGTTATCTGGAACACGCTTGTGTTAACCATAAGCGTGGTTGTTATTACCTTTGTTTTAGGCTTAGCTCTTGCTTTACTGCTCAATAGACCCTTTCCGGGTCGGGCTTTAGCGCGTACCCTACTTATTTCACCTTTCTTAATGATGCCTGTCGCGGCGGCAGTACTTTGGAAAAATGTCATGCTCGATTCCTCTACAGGTTTAATTAGTTATTATTTACATTTTTTTGGAGTGAATAGCTTTTACGCACCTCAAGCGTTTCCTATGCCCACTATCATTGCTGTTTTGTCTTGGCAGTGGATTCCTTTTGTCATGCTTATCTTGCTAGCAGGCTTGCAGTCTTTGCCTGATTCAACCTTAGAAGCTGCCAGTATTGATGGTGCTACTGGCCCTAGTATGTTTCGCTTTATTGTTTTGCCCCATCTTCAACGGTTTATTGAAATTGCTTTGCTACTTGAAACTATTTTTATCTTGAGCGAGTTTGGCATTATTTTTGTAATTACCACAGGTGGCCCTGGCATTCAAACGACTAATTTGCCCTATCAAATTTTCTTAGAGGCATTTTCACGCTGGAATGTAGGTCGGGCTAGTGCTTACGGTATTTTTGCGGTGGTTTTAGCCAATATCATCATCGTGCTATTTTTACGCGTCTTAAATAAGAGTGATGAAGTGGAGACAGCAGCGTGAGACAGTCCAAACTAACAGGGAATTTATTAACAGTTCTAACCTTGTTTATTGCCTTTGCTATGTTTTTCCCCATTCTTTGGATGTTCATGACCTCTTTTAAGACAGAAGCTATGGCGATTAGTTTTCCGCCGAAATTTTTCTTTACCCCTACTTTTGAAAATTGGCGCGTAGCTATCTTTGAGTCACCCTTCCTACGCTATCTAAGAAACACAGTCAGCATCACCTTTTTTTCAACTATTTTAGCCTTAGTCATTGGTATACCTACAGCGTATGCAATGGCCTTCTACCCGACCAAACGTACCAATAGTTCTATGCTTTGGATTATGTCTACGCGCATGTTGCCCCCTGCAGGCGTGATTGTGCCTATTTATGTCTTGTTTAATAACTTGCATTTGCTCAATACGCAGTTGGGTCTGGTTATTTTGTATGCAGCTATGAACTTTCCTTTGATTGTATGGATGTTACGTTCCTTTATGCTTGATCTTCCCTACGAAATCATTGAAGCTGCACGCTTAGATGGTGCAAACCTTTGGCAAGAACTCAGACAAGTTATCCTTCCCTTACTGATACCTGGCATTGCAGCAACTTCGCTTCTTGCCTTAATTTTTACTTGGAATGAATTCTTTTTGGCAGTTAACCTAACTTCTAGCTTAGATGCTGCGCCCTTATCGGTTTATATTTCTACGTTTAAAGCGGCTCAAGGCAATCTCTTTATCGCCAAAATGTCAGCTGCAGCAACGGCTGCTGTCATTCCTGTTCTTGTTGCAGGTTGGGTGGCGCAGAAGCAACTTGTGACGGGTCTAACCATGGGAGCTATTAAGTAAAGGACATTTTTATGCTAAGCGCGAGTATTGTTTCCCCTCTAAATGCTAAGGTTCATGATTTACCTAGGCCCAATTTGGGCGCTAATGATGTTTTGATTGAAGTAAAAAATGCGGGCATTTGCGGTACTGATTTGCATATATGGCATGGTTCGTATGCTTTGGCACAGTACCCCCTTGTACCAGGGCATGAATTTAGTGGTGTGGTGGGTCAAATAGGTGAAAAGGTAACGACAACCAAAGTCGGTGAACGTGTAACGGCTGACCCTAATTTACCTTGTAATCACTGTTATTTTTGCCAAAAACGCCAATTTAATCAGTGTCTAAACCTAAAGGCCGTAGGTGTAACGCGCGATGGGGGGTTTGCTCAATATGTGGTTGTACCAGAAAGTGCGGTTTTCCCAATCGGAAAGTTATCATTTGCGGCTGCTGCTATGCTCGAGCCTTTAGCCTGTGTGGTCTGGGGCTTAAAACAAGTGCAGATTCAAGCAGGGGATAGCATGCTCATTTTTGGTGCTGGCCCTATGGGTATGTTGATGCTGCAAGCGGTAAAACACGCAGGGGCTGCCCAAGTGGTTGTGATTGACAGGGAAGAAAGTCGCTTGAAACTTGCTAGAGATCTTGGGGCTAATGCCACTGTTAATGCAAATGCATTTGACCTAGCCAGCGCTCATGAACTTAGCCCTCATGGTTTTGATATTGTGGCAGACGCTACAGGTATTCCTAAAGTTATAGAGGGGGGATTTCAGTATTTGCGCTCAGGGGGGAAATTTTGGGTCTTTGGGGTTGCGCCAGATAAAGCGCTGGTCGCTATTTCTCCGTATGAGGTTTTTCGCAGAGATTTAAAAATCATAGGCAGTTTTGCTTTGAACAAGACCTTTCATGAATCAATTGCCCTGGTTCAAGGAGGAGCTGTTAAGCTCGAGCCTCTTATTTCTCACCAATTGCCGCTCGAGCGTTTTAGCGAAGCTATGCATTTTGCCGAGCATGACCCTGAGCGTATGAAAGTCCAGTTTAAACTTGACTAGCTAAGGATTGCTTAGAGGTCATATTTTGCCTGCTTATATTTTATTGCCCATAAAATGTTTGGCTCTAAATAGCCAAAGAACTTAAAGGTTAAATGTTCCTATTTTGTTTTGAGTGTAAGGCTTAGAGTTTAACTCAAGAAGCTTTTGGAGGGTTTATGACAAATTCATTTGATTTGACAGGAAAAGTTGCACTGGTCACGGGGGCAGGTCGCGGAATCGGTCGCGAAATCGCAAGGGTACTGGCTAAAGCTGGTGCCGATATCATAGTTGCAGAATTTGACACAAAAAGTGGGCAGGAAGCTGTTGATGAAATCAAGAGTCTTGGTCGCAAAAGCTATTTATTTGAAGTAAATGTGTCGAATTCCGCGAGTGTTAAAGAGCTCGTTGAGAAGGTTTACAATCAAGTAAAAGCTGTAGATATTTTGGTTAATAACGCAGGTGTTTCAGGTAATATGCTGGCAGAACAAACACCAGATGAAGAGTGGCGACGCGTCATGGGCATTAATCTAGATGGGGTGTTTTGGTGCTGCCGTGAGTTTGGCAAGCGTATGTTAGAAAGAGGCTCAGGCAGTATTGTCAATATTGCTTCTATGTCAGGTCATGTTGTCAATGATCCGCAACCGCAAGCCCCCTATAACATTTCTAAAGCAGGTGTCATTATGTTGACCAAATCGCTGGCAGCTGAGTGGGCTAAGCGAGGGGTAAGAGTCAATAGTGTTTCTCCAGGCTATATTGCGACCGATTTGGTCAAAGGCGTCTTAGACCTAAACCCTGTGTGGAAAGACCGTTGGACTTCTATGACACCTATGGGACATTTGGGAGAAACAACCGATGTCGCGCACGCTGTTTGGTACTTAGCTTCAGACGCTGCCAAATATGCTACAGGTACAGATTTGGTTGTCGATGGCGGCTATACCTCCTGGTAAGGGTTAAGTATTGCCTTTAAATGTTTACTCTAAGGTTTAAATCTTCTCTAGTGCAGCTCGAGCCAGTCTGTTATGGTGTCTTAACTTATTTCTGGAGTAGAGGCTATGTTTGATCTTAGAGGTAAAAAAGCATTGGTTACTGGGGCAAGCAAAGGTATTGGACGTGCCATTGCGCTGTCGCTGGCAAAAGCAGGGGTTGATCTGATCATTTCGGCGCGAACAGGCAGTGAACTGGAGAGTTTGGCTGCTGAGGTTAAGAATTTAGGTCAAGCCTGTCACGCTATAACAGCCGATCTTGCCAAGCACCCTGATGTTTTAAGGCTTGCAGATGAAGCAAAAAACCTTTTTCCTACCATAGATATTTTGGTCAACAACGCGGGCGTGAGCCATCCTGAATCGGCTATTGAAACAGCAGAAGCAAGCTGGGATCATACTTTTGATATTAATGTCAAAGCGCTGTTCTTTTTATCGCAACAGCTAGTTCAGCCAATGATTGCCCAAAACTGGGGTCGAATTATTAATATCTCGAGCCAAGCGGGTTTAATTGCTTTAGAAGATCACGCGGCTTACTGTGCAAGCAAAGGGGCTGTGGAAATGGTCTCTAAGGTGATGGCGCTCGAGTGGTCAAAGTACGGTGTTACTAGTAACTGTGTAGCTCCCACCGTCATAAATACCCCGATGGCAGAAATGGCTTTCCCAACGCCAGAAGCCAAAGCCAGCATGCTTTCTCGCATCCCTGTAGGTCGCTTTGGCGAAGTGGATGAAGTTGCTGCTATTGTTATCTTTTTAGCCTCGCAAGAAGCTGCCATGATAAGTGGTGACACTATCAAAATAGATGGTGGTTGGACGGTTCAATAAATAGGATAAATCTGAAGGAGCTTTGCGATGGAAGCACTCGTACTTGAAAAAAAAGATGTTTTAACGTTACGGGATATTGAGCTTAAGGAAAAACTCGGCCCTCATGATGTGCGCATAACTATTCATACGGTGGGCGTTTGCGGTAGTGATGTTCATTACTATACCCACGGTGCGATTGGACCCTTTGTGGTTCGTGAACCTATGGTCTTGGGGCATGAAGCGTCAGGTATCATTACTGAAATAGGGGCTGAAGTTAAGCATTTAAAGGTTGGCGACCGCGTTTGTATGGAGCCAGGTATTCCTGACCCCAACAGTCGCGCGACTCAATTAGGGATTTATAATCTTGACCCAGCCGTCAGATTTTGGGCAACGCCCCCTATCCACGGTGTTTTACGACCCAGTGTGGTTCATCCTGCGGCCTTTACCTTTAAATTGCCCGATAACGTTAGCTACGCTGAAGGCGCTATGGTTGAGCCTTTGGCGGTCGGTATGCATGCTGCCAACAAAGCGCAGATAAAACCTGGAGACGTTGCTGTCGTGATGGGCGCTGGCGCTATTGGCATTTTGACCGCCTTGGCAGCTTTAGCAGGGGGATGCAGTCAAATTATTCTTACGGATGTTCAGCAGGAAAAGCTCGAGCTGGCAGCCAAACTTGGCCCTATACGCCCCGTCAATGTTGCTAAAGAAAAATTATTAGACGTTGTTAATGAGCTTACGGGCAACTGGGGTGCTGATATTGTCTTTGAGTGTAGTGGCAATGAAAGAGCTGCTTCCTCTGTTTTTCAACCCTTACGCCCTGGGGGAGTAGTGGTTTTTGTTGGCATTCCGCTAAGCCCTGTGCCCATCAGTATTGCAGAAGCTCAGGTTAAGGAAGCGCGTATTGAAAATGTCTTTCGTTATGCTCATGTCTACCCGAGAGCCCTAGCGCTAATGGGTAGTGGCAAAATTGATGTTAAACCGCTTATTACCGATACTTTTGCTTTTAAAGATAGTATTAAGGCGTTTGAATATTGCGCCCATATGCCTGCAACTTCGGTTAAAGCGCAGATTGAGTTGCCTCAATAAGCGGGTCTTACAAAAAAGAAAGCTCCTCGTTCAATTCTGAGGAGCTTTCTTTTTTTTGCTTAACTTTTTAAGCGGCTCGAGCTGCTAAGGTTGCTTGTTTTTGTTTG
This sequence comes from Trueperaceae bacterium, assembly GCA_024642575.1. Lineage (GTDB taxonomy): Bacteria > Deinococcota > Deinococci > Deinococcales > Trueperaceae > JAHEBB01. The sequence goes on from JAHEBB010000026.1 coordinate 13,427, forward strand.
CTTGACAAGTAGATGACCAATCCGACGATCGCCGCAAGAAAGATGAAACTGGTAGCTACTGTACCTAAACCAAGACCACCATCTTCGCTAGTTTGAGAAAGAAAGTCACCCATAGATGCACCTAGAGGGCGAGTCAGAATAAAGGCTAGCCAGAAAGCCAAAACACTATTGAGTTTAAAAACGTAGTACGCAATGGCAATGGCGGCAATGATTCCTGCAAATAAAAGCAGTGCGGTTAGGTAACCAAGACCCAAACCTTCAGCCATCAAGTCGCCAGCAGCTGTACCAAGCGCAAAGGTAAACAAAATGGCTGCCCAGTAATAAAGCTCTCTTCTGGAAGTATCAATAGATTTCATAGCTAGCGTTTTTTCGCTGGCGTACCAGAGAGCAAATACAATAGCCAGAATGATACTAAAGACGATGGTAGTGGTAACCAGGCTAATGCCCATGTTATCTACCAGATTATCGGTAACCAAAGTACCAACAATGCTCATTAAAACAACGACAGTCCAGTAGTTAGCTGGAACATAACGCTTTAATCTGAACTGATTAACAAGGGCAAGAATCAGTAAAATACCCATTATGATAGAAGTTCCCGTTAAACCGAGGTTTAGATTGGTAGCTAAAAAGTCAGCGAAGGTTTCGCCTACGGTGGTTGATAAAACCTTGATAATCCAGAAAACCAGGGTTATTTGGGGAACGCGGTTCAAGAATGTACTCAGTGAAGAACGGGTGTTTGTAGAAACTGTTGCGGTAGGAATCATAGGTGCCTTTCGGGTTTTAACATTGGGAGTTTCCCAATACGCTGTAGTGTTTCAATTAAAGGTTAAGGATTGGTAAAGATATCAGTTTACTTGATTACGAATCTTAGTAGCTTCCCTTTTTGGCACGGATTCAGACTTAATTAGGTTCATTGCCCTGGGCTTTAGGAAGACTTAGCTTAAGGGCGGAGTTAGACTACTAAATTTTGTCTAAACAAATGATCGAGTTACTTTATTTGCGTGCTACATTGACCCCATATGCGCCTCCTGCTAGTCGAAGACGACCCCCAGTTAGCTGACCTTATTACAGAAGGTTTGGAGGAAGAGAGTTTTACAGTTGAACGCTCAGCCAATGCTACGCAAGGCGAATCCATGGGGCTAATGGGCGCTTTTGACCTGCTTATTTTAGATGTCATGTTGCCAGAGGGGAAAAATGCGGGTTTTGAGCTTGCAACTTCTTTTCGACAAAAAGGCATAGACACCCCAATTTTGTTTTTAACAGCAAGAGCAGACATGGATAGCAGGCTAATGGGGTTTGAAGGTGGCGGTGACGATTACCTTGCCAAGCCTTTTGATTTTCGAGAGTTACGCGCTCGCATTCAAGCGCTTATAAGGCGCTCGAGCGGTAAAAGTAGCAACCTCATTGCTTTACCTCTGGGCTACAGCCTGCATTTGTCAGCCCATGAACTTAGTAAAAATAACGAGGTCATTAGTTTGACGCCTCGTGAGTATGCTTTGCTCGAGTGTTTTGCACTGCACCCTGAGCGTGCCTATACCCGAAGCGAGCTTATTGAACGTATCTGGCCTGAGGAAAGTCTTGTAGATTTAAAGGTTGTCGATGTTTTTGTATCAACGGTTCGCCGTAAGCTAGGAGAAGACGTCATAGATACTGTCAGGGGTATAGGCTACCGTTTAGGGCGATTAACGTGAGACTGCTTGAATCATTATGAATCTGCGCTGGCGACTTACCCTTTATTACACGGCACTTTCAGCGCTTATTCTGGTCTTGGCGGGCGTTAGCTTTTTCGTGGTCTTAAAACAAAGTTTGCAAACGACTTTAGACAAATCCTTACGTGACGCTGCTGAGCTTGCTGCTAGTCAACTTCGTGATGAGGTCAAGGGTACGTTTACCGAATCGGAAACCGATTTAATCCTCGAGCGGCTGGTTGGGGACAGTGTCTTGCTGGTAAAGGACCCAAAAGGAACTATTGTCGATGGGGTGGGTACACCACCCATTGAGGCACCCCTGGTAGAAGGGTTTACCGTAGTAGCTGACCAGCGCGTCTACGCGCAGAAGTTAGATAGTGCGCACTGGATACAAGTTATGCGTTCTCAGGTCGAAACCCTTCATGCTATGGGGCAAGCGCAGCGCTTACTGCTATCAGGCTTGCCCTTTTTGCTTTTGGCAGGTTTAGGTTTGGGTTACTTTTTGGCAGATAAAGCCTTGCGACCTGTCGATGACGTTACAAGCTTGGCTGAGCGCATCGCTAACTCGGGCCAGTTTCAGTCGAGACTACCCGAAGCCAAAGGGGATGATGAAATGGCGCGCTTAAGTCGTACCTTTAACCGCATGCTGGCAAAGCTCGAGACAAGTTTGGAGCGTGAGAAAGCTTTTGCTCTTGCTGCCGCTCATGAACTCCGCACGCCCTTAAGTCTGATACAAGGACGCTCGAGCTTAAGTTTGGACAAGCCTCGCTCTGCTGAGTACTACCAAAATGCCTTAGGACAGATTTATGCAAATAGTCAGCAAATGAGCGATATGGTTGAGTCCCTGCTAGCGCTTGCCCATACCCATCAAGCCCCGCATTTAGAAGAACTTAAGCTAGCAGACTTGTTAAGCGAAGTCGCTGAGACTTATCAAGCGGAGGCGGCGCAGCGTTCTATGCGGCTCGAGCTTGAGTTACAAGTAGCGGTCGTTAAAGGAGATAAAACAGCTTTAACCTTGGTGCTACAAAATCTTGTTCAAAATGCTATCAAATATGGACGTGAAGGGGGCACTATCTGGCTGAAAAGTGCGCTAGGTTCGGACGAGGCTTTTCTTGAGGTAAGCGATGATGGCGAAGGTATTGCCGATGCGGAATTAGAGCGTTTAAAGCAACCTTTTCAGCGGGGGATTGGTTTGCAAGGGGTGAGTGGTTCGGGTTTAGGTTTGGCGCTGGCGGTTTTGGTAGCTGAGCAGCATGGTGGCAGGCTCGAGCTGTGCCGAGCACCGCAAGGAGGCTTGTCTGCAATTGTCCATTTACCCATTCACTAAGACACTGTTTGACTTTTTTCAGAAAGAGGAAAGCTTAGGCTAAAGCTCGAGCCACCTTCGGCTCGGTTACTCACCGTAATACTCGCCCCATGCCAGTCAGCAATGCTTTTAACCAGAGCCAAGCCAAGCCCGCTACCCATGCGCCTATGACGAACATCCACCTGATAAAAGCGGTTAAATAAATAGGGAATGGCCTCTTCGGGGATGCCTATTCCGCTATCTTCCACACGAAGTTCTGCACTGTTTCCGAGCGCTCTGACTTGCACACTTATAACACCTTGAGCTGTAAATTTAATGGCATTTTCTAGCAAATTTCTTATGAGTAAACCCAGGGTAACTTTATCAGCCAAGACTATAACGGGCATTTCGGGTTTGTGAAACTCGAGCTTTAAACCTTTGGTATTAGCAGTCGAGCGCATAAAATCAGTGGCCTCAAAGGCGAGAGTATCTAGAGCAATAGGCTCTTTATTTAAGCCTTGACCCGCTTCGGTGCGTGCAAGCATTAGAAGTTTATCAATCAGAGCTTGCAGGGTTTCGTTAGCGCTTAAAGCTTTTTTTAGAGATTCAGTGGCTTTAGCATCTGTGACAAGCTCGAGCGCCTTTTCGAGCCTGCCTTGTAAAACTGTTATGGGGGTTCTTAATTCATGAGCAGCATCAGCAGTAAACCGCCGCTCCGTTTCGATAATATCTTCAAGGGCAGCCAGTAGCGTATTACTACCTTGCACCAGACTAAAAAGCTCATCTTTGCTTTTGGGTTCAGGCAAGCGCTCTTTGTAAGCCCGTCTTTTGGCAAGATCATGCGTCGCATCGGTGGCCTTTCTAACAGGTTTTAAGGCCTGACCTGAAAAAAGATAGCCTAAGCCAAAGGCAAGTAAAACTGTGAGGGGTGCAAGGCCCAAGTAGGTGATTAAAAAGCGCTCGAGGCTGTCTTTGCTAGCTTCTTGTTGTCGTAAGGTAAGAAGTGTACCAGAAGACAGAGGTGTGGCAAAAACTCGCCAGTCCTGCCAGCTATAAAACCCTGTATGATCTAGGCTTATACCCTCAGGTACGCGACCAAGGTAGTCAACGAGCTTGCCATTGCTGTCAAAAATAATGGCCCTGAGGTCTTCTCTGAGTTGAGGAATATTTTCGCCTTCTTGTTGTAACTGAGGTTGTCCTTCACTATCTTCGACAAAGGCTTTGAGTAAATTTGCGGCATCTTGGAGGCTTGTATCTAAGGAAGCATTTAAATTGCGTTTGAGTAAAAAATAAAGACCAAAGCCACTGGTCGTTAAAACGATAGCAACCAAGAGTGTAAAAATGAGGCTTAACCTTAGGCGCAGGCTCATATCAGCCTATAAACCTGTAACCTAATCCCCGCCGCGTTTCTATGGCGTTGTCGGCGAGTTTGCGCCTTAAATAACGAATATAAGTATCAACGGTTCTGGGGTCAATGCTAGCTTCACCTGCCCAGGCATGTTCCATGAGGTGATCACGCATAAAATAGCCCTCAGAATGTAACACTAAATATTCAAGCAAAGTATATTCGGTGCCTGAGAGTTTCACTTCAGGGCCATCAAACCAGACACGTTTTTGGGAAATATCAAGCTCACAACGATTAACTTTGACTTTGTTACTGGCTTCACCCCTCGAGCGTCTAAGCAAAGCTCGGGCACGCGCCCGTAACTCAACTAAGTGAAAAGGTTTAAGCAGATAGTCATCTGCACCAAGCTCGAGCCCATGCACGCGGTCTTCTAAAGAATCTCTGGCTGTGAGCATCAAAATAGGTACGGTTTCTTTCCGAGTACGCAAGTCCCGTGTAATGCTGTAACCATCTTTGCCTGGCAGCATAATGTCTAAAATAACCAGATCATAGGGAAAACTTTTTAGGAGCGAGAGCGCCTCGTTCCCATCTTGCGCCCAATCAACGGCGTAACCTTCATCTTTGAGATCTTCCAGCAAAAGTTCGCCAATGCCAGGATCATCTTCAACGATTAAAACGCGCATGATAAGGGGCTTACCTTGGTTTTAGACATAGGTCTTGACCTTGCTAAGGTTTGGACTAAAGACATAAAAAGTTTCCTCATTCAAGACTACTATAAATAGCTAATGTTGGAGCTAGGTGGGAATAAAAATCGCCTCCCTAAGGAGGCGTCAAGAGGATAGGTTTAAGAACAAACGGATAACGTTAGCAAAGTGATTAGAGAAATGCTGAACTAGAGTGGGTTTAAAAGATAGTCATAGTTGGACTATCTGTCAGGATGATACCACCACCCATTAATTACCGTCTTCTGCTCCCCCTTCGTTATCATTGGTTTCTGAATCATTTTGTGAACCTGTGTCATTCATTTCATCCTGACCACTTTCTTGATCATTATCTTGGTCATTCATTTCTTGATCATTACCTTGGTCATTCATGTCTTGTTCTGCGGTACCTGATTGCAATATGGCGGCATTACCAGCGTCTACAATAACTTCCTGATCGCCAATCTGAACTTCCCAAACAAGGTAGCCATTTTGGGTATCTAAGCTGGCTGAGCTAGCGGCAGTGCTTACACCTAGATGGGTTTGTGCGGCTTTAACAGCCTCGTCCATACTGACCTTGGCAAGAGACTGATAAGTGCTTTCGGTACTGGGTACCTGAATGCTACCGACAACAGGTGCCGATGCTTCGTTTGATGTCGTTTGAGCAGAAACCAAACTTAATGTACCCAAGAGCAGGGCTGAACTTAAAGTGATACGAGCAATATTCTTTTTCATTTTAAACTTCCTTTCGTACCTTCATTTCCTGAAGGTAGTGCGAGTATAGGAACTGAATGTTGGATTCAGGTTGAAGCTTTGGCTCGAGCCTTAAAGGTTTGATGGAGCACCCTAAAGGATAGAAGCTACAATGTTATCTAAGCATCTATCGTTCAGGACACTGTTTTTTGAGACATTGTTTAGATGACCAGATGATACCTGCAACTCACGGTTGCTTGACCAGATGATACCTGCAACTCACGGTTGCTTGACCAGATGATACCTGCAACTCACGGTTGCTTGACCAGATGATACCTGCTATATCAGAAAAGCCGTTTCCGAATAAAAACTTGCATTGTCGCAATCATCCCAAGAATAAAGAAAACAATTACAAAACTAACGTTGTAAAGCTGTTCTTGCATAAGCTGGGCAAAAGGCATGCCGTTATATTGAGATTTAATCCCAAAAAAGGCAAAGGCTGCTCGCTCAAAATGCTTGGTTATAGATAATTGCTCGAGCCCCGTCCGTATAAACTCATAGTTGGCAAAGTGGGTCATGAGCTGTTTTTCCTGGGGTTTGTCAAGCATAAGGGCGGCAAAAAAGCCACCAGGAACCTGATTGTCAGGGTCCATCGTATCGCCAATTTGAGGCAAGACTAAAACGAAAGCCAACCATACAAGTAGCCCTATGACAAGGCCGTTAATGCTACTTTTCTGAGCTAAACTCAAGATAAAGCCCAGACTAAAAAAGACCATCAGATACGCGCTTGCCAAAAGAGTAACCAGTACCAATTTGAAAAATTCAAGCGGGCTTAAAGTCACACCCCCAATAAGGCCTAAAGACAGATAGGTAATAGCTGCAACCACAGCCATAAGCCCACTAATGAGTAGGCCATTGCCTAAAAGTTTGCCCCCAATAATTTCTCTTTTGCTAAGAGGTCTGACAAGTAGGAGGGTGAGCGTTTTGTTTTGCTCTTTTATAACGCTTAAGTAGCCCAGTAAGATACCCAGTAAAGCGCCGATAATTTCGACATAATCTACAACACCACGCAAAAGGTTTAAGGGGAATAGCTGAGGTGGTGCGCTGCTCGGCTTTTTACCCAGTTGTTTTAAGGTTTCTAACGCAAGCTTATATTCGCCTACCTGACTTCTAAATACCAGCGTTGAAACCAGTACCGATATGACGATTAAAAGCGCCAGCAAAAGTAGCAGCGTCATAAAGGTTTTATTGCGCAAGGCATCTTGCAATTCTTTTTTGGCAAGGATCCATAGTTTAGGCATAATCATCCCTCGAGACATCCAAACGCTTAACACTCAAATACGCAAAGCCCAGCATGATCCCTACCCAGGCAAAAATGAGCAGGATTTGTAAAGCTGCCGGATAGCTAAGACTTCCTAAGGCAGAAACATTTGTTAGACCAATTAAGCTCGAGCTTAAGCTCTTATAGTGCTCTGAAATGGAAAAGGGGTAAACCAGCTTGTGAATGCTTGCAAGAATAGGGCTTTGCAAAAGCTTAGTAGGGGGCAATATGGGGTTAAGTGAGCCTGTAGGGTAGAGCGCTGAGCCTAACTCAGGAAGCGCAAAAATCATAATGACCCAAAGTGCAATAGGTTTTAACAGAGCCTGAGTGCTATTGGTTTCGGCAAAGCCAAAAGCCAGCGCCAAAAGTCCAAAACTCAGCATAAACAATAAGGCCAGTGCGTAAAAAGCAAGCATACTCAGTAACCAGTTAAGCTGAAAGCCACCTGCAACGATGACCAACGAAATTAAACTGGTTAAAAAAGCGAAGCCCATAATTAAGCCTAAAACTTGAGTCAGCGCGGTGACCTTAGCCCAGAAATACTGGGGTGTCGTAATCGCTTTGGAGAAAAGTACCCTTAAAGCCTTAGCTTTTTTGTCTCTGGTGCCCATGATATTACCTAAGATGATGGCTAAGAGCGAGCCAATAAGCACGACATAAATAATCATGTTTTTAAGAATAATCAAGGCCGAAGACGAACTCACGGGATAGGAGGGTACGGGCTTATCCCTTGGGATAAGCGTTAGTGCTTGCTGATAAAGGTCTTTTAAAATAGCCTGAGATGACCAACTTATGGCTGAAGATGCAATGGCCATCACCACAAAAATCCCGAGCGCTATTCTTAAGGTGGTTTCTCTAAAAAGATACTGCCGCTCGTTTTCGGCAATGATTTGCCGTTTGTTTAAAGGACTTGGTTTAGTGGCTGACCGCATGAGCCGCCTCGCTGTGATCGGTTTCGATGGAAAAGTAAATTTGCTCGAGCGAACTATTATCTTTAAAACGTTTCAGGGTTTCTTCAAGACTGTTTTGGTAGATAAGCTTGCCAGCATTTAATACGGCAATAGAATGGCACACGGCTGTTACCTCAGAGAGCAGATGCGTATTCATAAAAATAGTCATGCCTTTTTCCTGATTGAGCTTCAAAAGGATGTCTCTAAGTTGCTTCATACCCATAGGGTCAAGTCCAGACGAAGGTTCATCCAAAAACAAGACTTTTGGTTCATGGATGATGGCCTGTGCAATACCAATGCGCTGCCGCATACCTTTAGAAAGTTGCCCTACCCGCTTTTTGATATAGCTCGAGATGTCTAAAAAACTAACAACTTGCTCAATGGCTAAATCAGGTTCTTTTAGCTCTGATAAATGCGCAAAAAACTTGAGGTTTTCGTAACCTGTCATTGACTCATAAAGCTGAACATTCTCTGGTAAATAACCAATACGCCTGCGAACGTTTAAGGGGTCTTTGACAATATCAAAGCCAGCTACCATGCCACTGCCAGAGGTAGGAGGCAAGAGCGTCGTTAGCATACTGATGGTGGTGGTTTTACCTGCGCCATTATGACCTAAAAAACCAAAGATTTCGCCTTCACTTATGCCTAAATCAAGCGTATCAACCGCTTTTATCCCCGTATAATTTTTGCTTAAGCTCTTGGTGCTAATGATTTCATTCATGACCGTTCACTTTCTTTCTTACACCATTTCCATTTAATTCCTTAAGAATTAAATGCGATCTTTGATCGTTGAAACGAATACTAAACCTGATCTCAGCTGTAAGCTAGCGGAATAGAGCGGTATAAACCTCTTTAGAGTTTATTAAGCGTATTATCGGGTTTAGTATCAAAACAAAAGTGGAGAGACTTAGCTCTCCGCTACTTAAAAACTTGCTTAATCAGCCGTTTCTGCGCCGCCTGCATCTTTTTTCACGCTGGCGCTTACACTGGCGTAGCCATCTGCCATCACCATGACCTCGACCTGACGCTCATTTTGAGAAGTGTAAAGCAGACTGTTGGGGTTTGCGGTGTAGTGCCCAGGAGCATTACTAAGGTCAATATGAATCGCTTTTGCTTCACTAGGGTTCAGGCTAAAGTCAGTAAGTGGTACAAGGTAAGACTGTTTCTCTTGGGTACTTAAGTCAGTAATACTGTAATAAACACTAAAGCCT